>JAKFYA010000207.1 GCA_021731095.1 Acidobacteriota bacterium
GGCCTGGCGTGCGGACTCAGACAGGTGATAACCGGCCCGTCGGTCAACCTCTGTCCCCCGCATGACCGTGCCCCGGATCTCCTCCGCGACGCGGTCAGCACCCAGCAACCTTCCAGCCACCACGCCCAGGCCGGTCACGACTACACATCGCCCCGCCGTGCTCACTCGTGCACCCAAGCATCCCATCGGCCCCACACAACGGCGGCATTCGCTCCGCCGAAGCCTAGACTCAACGAGACAGCTGCGCGCATGTCTGGCACCGCACGCAGGCCGTCGACAATCAGGGCAGCCGCCGCAGAGGGGTCGATCTCCCCCGACCCTGGCGCCGGATGGACTTCACAGTCGACTAGCCCAAGGACGACCGAGACGGCCGCAATGATACCGGCGGCACCGAGGAGATGCCCAACGACGCCCTTGGTCACCTCCACAGGAAGGCTCGCCGTCCGTTCCCTGAACACGCGCAGCAGGGCAGCCCACTCCGCCGCGTCGTTCAACGGGGTACCAGTGCCATGCGCACTAACGAAACTAATGGAACCTGGACCGATCCCAGCATCATCGAGACCGCGCTCGATCGCCAGGGCGGCCCACCGTCCGTCGACACTGGGCGCAGTCATATGCGAGGCGTCGCACGTTGCTCCTGCGCCGAGGACCTCGGCCAGAGGAGTCGCTCCTCTATCCTGCGCGTGCTCGAGCGCCTCGAGAATCAGAACGGCTCCGCCTTCGCCGAGCGACAATCCGGCGCGATCAGTGCGAAACGGCCGACATGGGCGTTCGTCGACAGAACGGAGCGAGTTGAATCCGGAGTACGTCGTGATGCAGAGGCAGTCGGCGCCGCCAACGATAGCAAGATCGATCTCTGAGTTACGCACGGCCCAGAGGGCTTGCGCGATGGCGAGACCGCCAGAAGCACAGGCTGACGAAGTTGTTTCGACAGGCCCAGAGACACGCAGATGGCGCGCCACCGTTTCGGCCGGTGCGTCAGGTAGATGAGACGCCAATGGCGCCGTCCTTGGCCGGCTTCCCGGGTTCCGTATCAGTTCCGCAATGTATCGCTCGGTCTCGAACAGCCCCCCGGTGCTACTCCCGAAGAACACGCCGCTCCGGTACGCGTCAAGCATTTCCGGAAGGCCCGCGTTTTCGATGGCCTCATAGGCTGCGAACAAGCCAAAGCGGTCTGAGTTGGAAAGGCGATTCCATCGCACGTTGCGCCCCACGCCGCCCTGTCCCGCCATCGGAGGCACCTGTCCGGCGACATGGGTGCGTTGCCTGGAGTGCTCGAACCGATCAAACAAGCCAATGGCGACTCGGCCAGACCTTAGGGCCTCTCGTAGCGAGTCCACACCCCATCCTGCGGCGGAGACAGCACCAATGCCCGTCACGACAACCCGTCTATCGCTCACCCTTCGGCCGACGTCCCGTCGTTCGGATTGGCAAGCGCGCTGAGCAAGAACTCAGTCAAGCTATTGATAGAGGCGAAGACACTCTTATCCACCTCGTGGCTCTTGATCCGCAAGCCATACGCCTTTTCGATCAATACAACCAATTCGAGGGCATCCACCGAGTCAAGGCCCAAGCTAGACCCGAATAACGGAGCGTCGCCTGCAATGCTTTCTGGTGTGCGGCCCTCAAGTCGTAGCCCCTCAATGATGAGGCGCTTCAAGTTCGAGGCAATGGCCTCTTTGTCCAACGTCACCTGATTTGTCGTCATTGTCAGCGTCCTAGTTGGCACCGCGTGCTCCACCCGGCCGGTCAGGCGTGGGTAACGTCACGGGCGCGACAACCTCCGAATGTCGTTTCGCGAGAGGGAATAGTCGCTGAAGTGCGACCAAAACAAAGAACGCTTCCAACCTAATGCGGGTCTTCCATGAAGGGCGCCAGTTACCAGCCAGAACAGACAGGACAGCCTCATAAATGCCGAAGCGTGAGGAGTGACTGAAGAAGAGATCGCGGAACGCCGGATCGTAGAAGCCAACCACAAACCGACGGAAATGGCGGTAACGCCGCACCAACCTCCGCTCGAAGGCGGCAAAACGCTTTGCACTCAAGTCGCCGGTCAGGAGCCCTTCTCCTATAGCTTCCGCCGCCTCCAGGCCAGACTGCATCGCCAGGAGTACCCCAGTCGAGAAGATCGGGTCCAAGAACGCGCCAGAGTCCCCAACCAGGACAAAGCGATCGCCTGCATGTCGGTCATGCAGGTACGAGTAGTCTGACTCGAATCGAGCCGAGGTGACTGGCCTGGCGTTCGCTAGGAGCCTGGCGGCGGCAGGTGTCTCGGAAACGAAATGCGCCAAAGTCTCCTCCGGCGTAGACCTCGCTACCGCTCTATAGACCATCTGCGGGACCACAATGCCAACGCTGGTGACAGACTCGCTGGTGGGAATGAACCAAAACCACCCCTGATCGGGCCTTGTCACCATCTGGATGTCACCGGCACGCCGGCCCTCTTTGCGAGGTACGCCTTCGTAGTGGCGATAGACGGCGATGTTCTGGAGTTGAGGGTCATTACGACGCTGGCCGAAGCGCTTGGCCAGAAACCCGGCGCGGCCAGACGCGTCGATGACCGCCCCCACTCGAACAGAGACTTCGCCGGTCGATTCTCCTGAATAGGAAAGGGTGACGCCATCAACATCGAACGTGGCCGTCTTTGCGACGCACCCCTCGAGAACCTGGGCACCACATGCCGTCGCATGCTTCAGCATTACATGATCGAACTCAGCGCGCGGCACTTGATAGGCCTGAGGCCGCGGCACCTCAGATGCCCTCGCGAAGTCCGCATATTGGCCATGCTCGCCTTCCGCCGTCGTGAAACTGGCCCCCCACTTATTGACGAACCCAGCCGCAGCCACAGCTTGTTCTGCGCCAATCTTCGTCAGCACCTCGTTGAGCCAAGGCAACTGCGACTCGCCGATATGAAAACGAGGGAATCGGCCGCGTTCGACTACCAGAGTTCGGTGACCTCCCCTAGCAAGGGCGCAGGCCGCTGCAGCCCCGGCAGGACCACCGCCCACTACTGCTACGTCAAAGTCCCAATCGGCCATCACAACTCTCTCTCGAGTGCAAAGCCGAGATAATATGTCTTCGCTTAGCAAAGCTCAAGTATCGTGAGTATTCGTCAATCCAGAAGCCTAATCGTCGACGCGTTCTCCGCTATTCTTGCCAAACGCCGGAGCAAGACGATCGTCGCCTCGTCGTCACAGCGCGCAACCTTCGACGACATTGACGGGCTCTCGCGTGCAGTCGCCGAGAGCATTCTAGAGGCACGAATGGCGCCCGACAGCCTCGTCGGCCTTGCGGTTCCCAACGGGCCTGCTTTTCTTGCAGGTTTTCTGGCCCTGCGGCGCGCCTGCCAGTGCCCAGTCCTACTGGATCCGTCGGCCCCCGAGGAAGACCTTCGAAGAACGATTACAGCCTTGGGTGTGACTGCAATGCTGTCATGCTCGACCGGGTGGCCGACCTCGGCTGCGGACTTCCACGTAACCCCGATCCGTTTGACAACGGACCCAAACACCCTGCAGGGCATCGGCGTGGTGAAGCTCACGTCTGGTTCAACCGGAGCGCCACGGGGCGTGGCGATGCGCGAGGAGAGCCTCCTAGCCGACGAGGCGGCACTCACCCTCTCCATGGGGTTTCTCAACGACGACCGAATCATGGGGACCATTCCCTTATCGCACTCCTACGGGTTCACCACGCTTGTGCTCTCGGCGCTCGTTCGCGGACTGCCTCTAATACTCCAGTCGGACCAAGGGCCGCTCACTCCTCTTGCCACCGCGCGGGACCTTCAAGCCACGGTATTTCCAACAGTGCCTGCCTATATCCAAGCGTTGCTGAGATCGTCTCAGCCGCCGAAATGGCCAAGTAGCATTCGCCTCGTGATTTCGGCTGGAGCCCCCCTGCCGGCTGGCGTGGCGGCCCAGTTTTATGGGAACTTTGGACAACGGGTCCATGGGTTCTACGGAACGAGTGAGTGTGGTGGTATTTGTTACGATCAAGAGGGCAGCGCTGCCGAGCGCGGCACCGTCGGAACTCCGGTGGCCGGGGTACATGTCTCGCTCACTGCGCAAGCTCTCGGAGATGTCAATGAGGGTCTCGTGACCGTCATGTCTGCTGGGGTTGGAGACACCTACACTCCTGACCCAGACCCTCGCCTGCTCGCTGGGCGATTCGAGACGAGCGATATTGGCCGGTGGCAAGATGGCGAACTCGCTCTCACGCGTCGCGTCGACCAGGTAATCAACGTGCGTGGACGCAAGGTGGACCCCGTCGAGATCGAGCGGGTTCTCGAGGCCCTTGATGGCGTCGATGAGGCGGCCGTCATCGGAGTGACGCGGCCACACGGCGACGGCGAAGTTATTCGAGCGGTAGTCGCATCTGCACCAGGGCGACTCACTTATCAGCGCGTGTCGGCATGGTGCAGCCAGAACCTCGCAGCCCACAAAGTGCCACGCAGCCTCATTATCGTTGACGCTCTCCCCCGTACGTCGCGTGGCAAAGTCGACCGAAGGGCTCTATGCGAATTGAGCACGCCAAAGACATATGGCTGACCCAGCCTTCGATTGGCACCTACCTCCCTTCCTGAAGGCCAGCGTAGGCCTTCATGGCGTGGCCCTGGCCGCCCTGTTGGCCTCCCCTCAATCATGGGGTCTGGTCTTGACCGCGATCGTCGGAAATCACATCGCCATTGGCGCCGCAGCGATTCTCCCGCGGTGCGCGTGGCTTGGACCTAATGTGGCTCGCCTCCCCGGCTCCAAAGCCGGCGGCGAGCTCCTGTGCCTAACATTTGACGACGGGCCGGACCCCACAGTGACGCCGGCGGTACTTGACCTCCTTGCAGCGGCAGGCGCCCTGGCAACGTTCTTCTGCATCGGCGAGCGCGCTGAAAGGCACGCTGCGCTCGTCGCCGAAATTCGCGCCAGGGGCCACGGGGTAGAGAATCACTCCTACAGCCACCCGAATGGTTTCGCGCTGAGGGCACCGGCCGGGCTGAAGCGGGAAATCCTTCTGGCACAGGAAGCAATCGAGCGATCCGGCGGAGGCAAGCCGCGCTTCTTTCGGGCGCCAGCAGGCATCAAGAATCCATGGCTCGCTCCAGTCTTGGCAGAAGCCGGCCTCTCACTGGTGTCATGGACCCGCCGGGGCTTCGACACCGTAACTGCCGACGCCCCCCGCGTCGCATCGCGCCTCACGCGGGGCCTGTCCTCTGGCGATATCCTTCTCCTGCACGACGGCTCTTCGGCTCTGAGCTCGACCGGGCGTCCAGTGGTGCTAGAGGCCCTGCCACTGGTACTCGAGGAAATGAGCAGGAGGGGCCTTCGTTCTGTACCGCTCCACGCTGCCCTTGCGAGAGGAGAAAAGTGAACGATGAATCTGTTCACCCGCGCGCGACAGATTGGTAAGGGGCTCCGGTATCTGAGACGGATGGCGCGCGGTCGACGCGCCGTCCTCAGGCACCTGGCCGCACCCACCGCCGACAGTCTACCCATGCCGACATTCGTTCAGCTCCGGATCACCAACCTCTGCAACCTGCGTTGCAAGATGTGCGGCCAGTGGGGAGACACGGGCACATTCCGCGAGCGGCGCTCCACCAATGACGGGGAGAGCGAGCGCCTGCGCATTAGAGAGCTAATAGGGCTAAAGCGTCAGTTGTCGTTAAGCGACTATAAGCACCTTCTAGACGAACTTGCGCCTGGTCAACCCATCATCAGCCTATTCGGCGGCGAGCCCTTTCTCTATCCAGACATTCTCCCGCTCATTCACGAGGTCAAGCGCCGAGATCTCACCCTCAACGTCATCACGCACGGTGGCCTACTTGAGCGTCATGCACGTGAGTTAGTGGAGTCCGGCATAGACTCGATTGCCGTCTCGTTCGATGGCCCGCCTGGCCTCCACAACCACATCAGAGGCCAGGCGTCCAGCTTCCAGAGCGCTGCAGCAGGCGTGCGGGCTATTGCTGAATGGCGCGCCAGACTCAAGCGGCCAACACCAGTCCTCTTGGGGCTCTTCCCAGTCACCGAGCTAAACATTGACGAGGTTCAGGCCGGAGTCGAAAGCCTAAGAGAGTTGCCGCTTGATATCATCAACCTGGGACTGCGCTGGTTCGTGCCGTCTGAAGCCGGGGCTCGATACGAACACGTCATGCGGGACGCTTTTGGCGTGGCAGCAAGTTCATGGCGAGGCTTCGAGTTTACCTGGCCCCAGACCGCAACGAGCGAACGCCAGCTCGCCGACTTGGTACGGCTTCTAAAGTCGCTTCGGCGGCAGCGCTTCTTCGGTCCACCAAATGGGCCGCATATCTCCTTTCTTCCTAGCCTGAAGCCCGACATGATTCCTGCATATTTCAAAGAGCCATCGCACACGTTTGGTCACACCCTGTGCCCCGTGGCTTGGTACTTTGCGCAGGTAGAGCCAGATGGAGAGGTCTGCTTCTGCGGCGACTTTCCCGACTACTCGATTGGCAACGTTCGGAGCGAACGTTTTCGAAACCTATGGGTAGGAGAAAAGGCTTCAGCCTTCAGACAGAAGCTAGCGGAGGAGCCCCTGCCCATTTGCGCCCGATGCTGTGGGAGCTTCATCTACGGTCGCTGGGAGCGACCGCACCGAACGGCGACACCCGTTATCAGCCACACGTAGCCAAAGACCGGCGCGTTCAGTAAGCGTTCGCCTAACAGGACACTAGCGCCCCTTCTCGCCTAGGTATCTGCTCAGCACCCCGCCGGTGACCGCACGCGTTGGATTGTGAAATCCAGCGTCTTCCAATGCACTCAGGATCACTTCCGGCGGGACGCAGGCCTCAATGGTGTCCCAGAAGTAGCTCATCATCCGACGCGCCTCATTGGTCCCAGTGCCTACCCCGGCCACAACTGGCACAACATTCCGAAGATACAGCCGGTTTAACCTTCGCCCCCACGATGAATGGGGCTGAGTAATCTCCAAGAGCATCACGCGCCCGCCAGGCTTCAGCACCCGCAAGTACTCTGAGAACATGGCACGCAGGTCTGAAACATGGCGAAGAGCGTATCCCATGCTTACGAGGTCAAACGCCTCACTCGCCACTGGTAGGTGCTCACCCCGGCCTTGGAGAAGTGGCGCCGCGCAGCTCTTACGACATTCCCTCAGCATTCCAGCACTTGGGTCTACGCCCACTGCGACACCACTGCTACCGCTTAGTTCCATGGCAGCACGCAGTACCAATCCGGTACCGGTCGCGACGTCAAGCACCCGCATGCCTGGCCTCAGGCCAGACTCGATGAGGGCCTGCTTCCGGTATCTGGCCCCGGTCCCGAAGGACATGACGCGGCAAATCCATTCGTAGTAGGGCGCCCCCTCATTAAATATCTCGTTAACGGCGGCCGGGCGCTCAGAATCGCGAACGTAATAGCGCTCGAGTTTCGGATGTGGTCTAACCGGATCCATTGTCATAGAGGTTTGAGAACCTGAAACTGCACAACAAGAGAACCTGGCCGCCGGTACTGCAACGGCAAGACACTGATCCCAATGTCACCTCTAAGAAGCGTGCTCATTGGTCCACGAATATTGCCGCCAATCCCAAGTCCCGTCACGGACTGCCACCTACTGTTTTGCCGCGGGTCCCTGCCAAAGGCCTGATCGAGAGAGAGATCGAGGTGGTACTGGTCGAACACGTTGAACGAGTAGGCACCGCGGAGCATTCCGAGCTCACCAAACCGAACCCCTGCCGACGGAACACCGTGAATCCTGCCTTCGTCGAATAACCCGAACTGATAGGCGCTGAACCGGTCCAAGTGGCGCCCCCCGTAGTAGGCCGCATTCAGGTGGACCTTCTGAAAGCCAGAAAAATAGTCCTTACTGAGGCTTGCACTGTACTTGGCGTAGGTCTGATCGGTCGATCGGTGGTCGCCTTTCTCGCCCCACGACTCCCATCGGACTCGACGATACACTGTCCCCCCAGCCAGCGCTGAGAAACCTCGCCGCTTCCACTCCCAGGACAATCCGAGTCCATTCGTTGCCGTAGACAGAGGCGGCTGAAAGCCCGCAGTCGTCGATTCATCAGTCGAGAATGCATCGAAGCGAAACTGGTAGTTCACAACGAGTTTCTGAAACTCGTTCACACGCCAGCCGAGATTTCCACCAACAGAGAACGGTCGCGTCGTAAGCCGTTGCCCTGTCAACTCTCCGTGGCCGTCGTAAGTGCGGTCACTGCCTTTGACGGCGATAGCGAAAAGATCGAGCCCCCCATCAATTCGCTCCCCCGCCAAGTGTTGCTGCTGGAGGCTTACCAAGGCCAATACTCCCCCGAACACCGCCGCGAGTTGATTGTCCTTGCCCAGAAAATTGAAATTGAGGTAGTTGATACCAACCAATGGCAGAGGGTAGTCGTAGGCTGGGTCGTAGGTAATTCCCGCGAGAGCAGCAGTTGCTGTCGTCGTGGGCGCTTGCACCACACGTTCCCCATCTCGCTTCACCAAGTTTCGAAGTCCATCATCGGTCTCGCGGTACATGACGTTGTCGCCAGCGCGAGCCGCTTCTCTCTGCATCCGAAATTCCACAGGATTCAGATCAAACATACTAAAGCTGACCGCACGTTCGACGAGAAGGTTGCGGCCAGCAATGAGCATGATCTGGCGGCCCACCAACCGGCTGAGAAGCTGGACATCGTGACCGGCCACAGAGCCGGCCGAGGAGAAGTACTGAATCTCTTCGCTGGATACAAGAGGAGACGATAGCCGTGTCTGTGTCGTCTGTGTTTTGACCTTCAAGTAGGTCTCTCGATCGAGCCACACAGTGCCTCGATATAGCGTCCGATCTTCATCAACCGGCTCAATGCGAAGCGCGAAGCATGGCTTGCCCTCTACTGACTCAATTCCAATGAGACGGTAGCGGTAGTCGCTACTCAGGCGTAGGTCAAATGGAAGCGACAAGACCTTCTCGGCCTGAAGCAAAGGAAACGCGGGACGCCTTGGCCCCCACTTCGTACCGTTCAGGCGGAAACTGCGCTCCTCCCATTCCGTGCTCTTGCCTTCAACGAAGAGACGGCTTTCCGTCATGACATCGAACCCAGCATCGACACTGTTTGGACGAAAGTGCAACGCCAAACTCGCTTGAGCGAAATAGGATCTTATCAGCCCATCTTGAATCGCCTGCGCCTGCTGGTGACGAGACACAATCTCGGCCGCAGTCGGGAGTAAGGGTGACGAGACGCCCGCCCGCTCTGAGTACCGCGCACTATCTTCCCCACGCCAGTTGACAATCAGGGTTCGCGGCTGCGCTGGAAGTCCTAGGTGCGCCGTGTGGGTCGCAGAGTCGTAGCTGAACGACAAAAGTGACAGGTGCCGGCCGAGGAGAGGGTCCTCAACGGTAGGCCTCACTCCGCTCAGTTCGTTCAAGGTCAACTCGAGAGGACCCGTCGGCGCGTTGTACAGGAAATAGTTCGTCAAGCTCTCAAGGCCAAATAGCAACCTGTGATCCACTCTCGTGGTGACCTCCTCGCCCGCCATGGTTAGACGCAATCCCAAAGCGCCTTCGTCAAGCGAGACAAGTTCTTGCCCGAGTACTCCACGCAGTGCCTTGATAGGGGAAAGTGCCGCAGCGACAACCGCAGCAGTCGCCTTATATGTAACACCTGACACACGCCCCCCGAGCGTACCGAGATGGCGATCTAGAAGTAGGCGGACACCAGCAGACGGGTCTCGTCCGAGGGGCTCCCCTAGCATGACCACGCCCGAGCCGGCATCGAATTGCGCAACCACAGCGAAGATTGCACCATCCGTGCTCCCGGCGTCGAGGCCTATTACGTCCACGTATGGCGCGACATCTTCGCGGTAGACGGCGGCGAGCCAGTTAGCATCGGCGTCACCAAGCCCACCCATGACCGTAGCTGCGCCCCCATCGCCAGCACGAACATTGATCGCGGTGGTCTTGACAAAGAAGGCATTCCGCCTCGGGTCGTCCGTCACTGAGGCCGTACGCCTGACGCCAAACACATATCCCCGCACCACATCGCGATACCGGCTTGAGATAGCCCGCACGTATCTACCCCATGCATCGAGATCATCAGACGACGGATCTTCTGCGTCTAGGAGATCTATGTAGAGGCTCACCCCCTGACGCCGACCATACTGAGCTATGCGAGCGTCAAGTGCCCGAAAGTCGTAGGAGCCTGGCTGGCGCTCTACCTCGCCCCGCTCAACACCAACTCGAACGTTAAGATGCCCATCGCTCGCGGACCAATTCTCTGCGTCGAGGGCCTCCGCCACGATCGCGCTTCCTGACAGCGCCTCGTCGAAACCGACTCCCCGCAAGGCGCCATCAGCCGCCGCCGAGTTTCGGGGCAAGACCGCTACGCCCAAGACGAGCCACGACAGGAGGCACAACAGGCGTCGCCTGCCGGTCCGCCGTCGCTGCACTAAACTCAAGGCGTGCGCCGGATCGCCCAGATCAATTCCCTCGGCCAATTGGCGGGAGCGCCATACCCTCGATCTCAACCAGCAGTTCAGGTCGACAGAGTGATGCATTGAGGAATTCGACCTTGCAAGTGGACGGAAACAGGTCCTGAATCAACCGGGAGATGACTGCTCTGTCTTCCGCCCGCGCGTAATAGACGCGTATGTCATGGAACATTGCAAGAAGACGTTCAATCTCCGAGACACCGGCGTCTTCGGATAGACTCCCGCCGCAAGCTGACGTAACAACGCTCGCCAGATTCCGGAACGTCTCCTGCGCCTGTCCGTGAAGGTCGCCAACGTGACGGGAGTCTTCGCCAGTGATGCTGGCCGTCCCCCCAACAATCAGCATCGAGGCGCCGCCTCGTACACCAAGGAGCGTGGCGCGCGCGAAACGCGGCGGAACCGGCCCAAATCTTCGCGAGTAGTGATAGGCCGACACTTGGCGCGGATTCTCGATCGGCACTCCAGCTTCGTCTGCAGCCAGGCAATGGAGGACAAACTCGTCGCCCCCGACACCCACTGCGGACCCCGTCGGAATGGAACCGTCGAACATCGAGTACTGCCGATAGTGGGTCGAGAAAGCCAAGTGGCGCCCGGCATTGAATCCCATGTACCGGTCAAGACCAGCGCCGAGGTCATCATGAATACCAGGAATGAAAGCCCAGAAACGTACGGGGTAGCACGCAGCGCCATCGCTGATCTCTTCAAACAGGGCTCGATAGGCCTCCGCAACGCGCTGACTGAATGTTCCGGCATCCATACCGCGAACGCCTTCGAATCGGACCATTGCGTGGCGAAGGCCCGTTGCCAGGAACTCGTTCACCCACCCGGGAATTCCTGGCTCAGACATCATGGCCGTCAAATGCCCTCCGAAGAAACATTGCGAAGTTCCCCATCACTCACTAAGAGGGCCGCCAAGTCTCCCCTCGGCTAGGGAGCCATCCAGCCTAACATTGCCCAGTTCAGTCCGCATCCTCCGCGTCCTAGGCATCTCCCCAACTCGCAACCTAGCATAGATCCACCTCCCCACATGCGCGTGGGTGCTGCCCCAAAGCACCACTCAGACTCCGCTTCGACAGCCGCCTCTGTGGCCCTTTGCGCAACCCCAGCCGCTGCAGTTCTGCCAGCCAGACAAACTTGCTCCTCGCACGACATTGGCCCACCAACGCCCGAACTTTTCACGATCGGTGCAATAACCACCGACGCATCATCCGATCAGAATCGTCTCCGCCCTCCGGGACGAAAATGAATCTGTCGAAAGACGTACTCGGCGGCGAAGAGGACCGCGACCAAAACGTACGACCCGACTCCCGTAAACACGGCCCAGATAGTAGGTGATGCCAATAAGGCGAGAAGCAGCCCGGCCACTCCGCTCGCCGTCAAATACACCGCCCATACGCCCGTAACGGCGCGACAGTAACGAACTTCGTCATCGCTCAGCCCGCTCTTTTGCATCCTCGCAAATGTCTCGACGAGCGGCACACCGGGGCGGCGCATTGATGATGCGAAGACGCTGGCGAAACCGAACTGAGTGGCCGATGGAAGAAGTAGCAGCAACCGCGCGTCGTTGGCTATAGCACCGAGCAGCGAAAAGAATATCGCGGCCAAGGGAAGTCTCAACGCCGCCACAGCCTGCTCACGAGAGGCCGCCAAGAGCAGACTTGGAATAGCACGAAGTGCTACCCATCCGGCCACTAGAAAGGCGGCCCGCCTGACACTCAGTCGCGTGACTGCAAAATAGAGGACGGCCGGAGAGACCGCGATAGCCACCACAAGTGCAGTGCTAGCGAGTGGCGTCCGTGCAGCACCAACCCTGTTGCCTCGAAACAACCAACGCATCGAACTATGAGGACGCAAGCGTGAGCGGCGCCGACCAGCGATGTCCCGCCAATGAACCGAGCAAGCTTCGGACAAACAGGGCCTGATCACAGTTAACGCTCGGATGCATCCTCACATCCATGCTCTGCGACAGTGTCCCCGTCCCAGCGCCTGACAACGAGGACCGTATTGTGCCCACCAAAACCGAATGAATTGGACAGCACGGTGCGTACCGGCGCGCGCCGAGCAACCTCCGCCACAACGTCCAAATCACAATCCGGGTCCGGGGTGCGGTAGTTTATCGTGGGTGGCAGAATACCGTCGCGCAGAGCCATTACGCACCACATGAACTCCACCGCCCCGGCTGCTCCGAGCATGTGACCGGTGACGGACTTGGTCGCGCTCATGGGAATACCATACGCGGCGTCTCCAAACGCGCGCTTCACGGCACGCACTTCAAACGCGTCGCCCATCAAGGTTCCGGTGGCATGAGCGTTAATGTAATCAATATCGCGAGGCATCACCCTCGCCTTCTTGAGGGCGAGGGTAATGGCGCGACAGGCCTGGACGGCCTCGGGATCGGGCCGAGTCAGGTGCGCAGCATCAGCGGTCGCAGCACACGCCAGCAGTTCCGCTAGAGGCTCGGCCCCACGGCTAATCGCAGAACGCAGCTCTTCGAGTACGACGATCCCAGCCCCCTCACTAAGCACAAACCCGTCACGATCCGCATCGAAGGGGCGGCAGGCCTCGGCGGGAGAGTCATTCCGCCGAGAGAGCGCATTCGCCTGGTCGAACCCACCGATCCCGAGCGGCGTCACAGCTGCTTCAGTACCCCCCGCGATCATTCTCTGCGCATCACCGCGCCGTATCACCTCAAACGCCGCGCCGATTGCGTCTGCACCGGTAGAACAAGCAGACACCAGCCCACAATTGGGGCCGCGCGCTCCAGCAAGAATACCTACCTGCACCGCCGCTGAATCTGCCACGATCATCGGGATCGAAAGGGGGCTCAGGTGTAATGGACCTCGCTGGTCAAGGACGGCCTGTTGCGCGACATAGGTCCAAATCCCTCCAGCTCCGCTGCCAATTATCGTCCCCGTTTCGTCCGCTTCGTCCTCACTGAGCGGCCAGGAGAGTCGCGCCTGCGTCAACGCCTCGGTTGCCGCCGCGATAGCGAATTGTACGTTGCGGTCAGCGCGCCTCGCCTCCCTTGCAGTCATATAACGTTGGGGGTCAAATCCCCAAGCCTCACCTGCGAACTTCACCCGAAAGCCATCAGATGAAAAGAGCGTAATCGGCCCGATCCCGGAACGTCCAGCGATCAGGCTCTCCCACGATGACGAGACACTCAAGCCGACTGGACCGACAAGGCCAAGGCCGGTGACAACGACCCGTCGAGGGCGATCAAACGGCACGCTCATGGGGGGATTGTAGTGCGTGTGACGTCTCCTCTGAAAGCGCCGGCACATGAGAACCAGAGCCTGTGACGTTGCCCCCGTTATCAGACG
>JAKFYA010000096.1 GCA_021731095.1 Acidobacteriota bacterium
CGAGCCGGATCGGCGCATGGACGGGCCCGTGGATGGGTTCACGCCGGCCCGATTCACCCGGATGCTCCATAACCGCCAGCTGTTCGACACCTATGCCCAGCGGTTCTCGCGCAAGGGCGACACCCGGTTCCCGCCCAGCACCAGCAAGGACCGTCACGAGCTGGACGCCAACTTCACGGTGAGTGACGCCATGCTGCAGGAGTTCCGCGACATGCTGGTGCGGATGCGGGTGGAAATCGACGAGGCGGCCTGGCAGAAGGACGCCGAGTTCCTCCGTGCCATGATCCGGTATGAAATTGACCTGGACCTGTTCGGTGGCGCCGAGGCCAAACGCCACCTGTCCACGGTTGACCCCCAGGTCAAGTACGCCCTGACCCTCTTCCCCGAGGCCCAGAAACTGGGCGAACTGGGCAAGCGCCAGAGCCAGACGGCCAGCAACTAGTCTCCGGGCTGCAGCCCTAAATATGGTGGTCGGACTTTCACCTTGCCACTATAGCTAGCCCTTGTTAGACTGACCGCCGGTTAGACCCGATCCGCCAGCCACCACCTCCTTCCGGCGGTCCCAGCCGCTGATTCGGCGACGGAATCGGGTGTTACTTCCGTTCTGCAAAAGGGGCAGGGGAATGCGTCTCGAACGCCTCGAAATTTCGGGGTTCAAATCATTTTCGGATCGGGCGGAGCTTGTCTTCGATCGGGGCGTCACGGCCATCGTCGGACCCAACGGGTGCGGCAAGAGCAACGTGTCGGACGCCATTACGTGGGTGCTCGGCGAACAGAGCGCCAAGAGTCTGCGTGGCGAGAAGATGGAAGACGTCATCTTCAACGGCAGCGACGCCCGTCGTGCCGGAGCCACCGCGGAAGTGCGCCTGCGACTGGGGGGCCTGGCCCGTCCGAAGACCCGCGCCACCTTTCCCGGCGGCGAGCCGTCCGAGCTGGAAGCGCTGGAACCCTTCAGGGCAGATGCAACCGACGACGATCCGGTGACGCCCGCCGAAGACGAGATGTCCGTAGCAGAGCTGGCCGACGAGTTCACCCGGGACGTCGAGGTGACGCGCCGGCTGTACCGGTCAGGCGAAAGTGAGTACCTCATCGATGGCGCGTCCTGTCGCCTGAAGGATGTCCATGAGCTCCTGATGGACACCGGCCTCGGCGCCAAGGCCTACGCCATCATCGAACAGGGCAAAATCGGGCTGATTCTCAGCTCGCGTCCGGCCGACCGCCGTCAGCTCATCGAGGAGGCGGCCGGCGTCACCAAGTACAAGTCGCGTCGCCGCTCGGCCGAACTGAAACTGGAAGCCGCGCAGCAGAACCTGACCCGCATCGACGACATCGTCTTCGAAGTCGAGAAGCAGCGCGGCACCCTGAAGCGTCAGGCGGCCAAGGCACGCCGCTACCGGAAGCTGCGGGATGAACTGCGGCGCTGGGAGAAGGTGCTGCTGGCCCGCCGGTATCGCGAGCTCGCTCACGATGCCGACCTCAGCCGGGCCCGCCTGACCGATGCCCGCGAACGCGAATCGATCGCCGCTGCGCACCTGGCCGAGGTGGAGAGCACGATGGGGCGGCTGCGCATCGAGCAGGCCGAAGCTGACGCCCGTGCGAACAGCGTGCGGGAGGATGCCCACGCGCGTGAGCTGGCCCTCAATCGCCTGCAGCAGCAGCTCCAGTTCGACCGGCATCAGGCCGAGGCGCTCCTGGCGCGCCGGGCCGATGTCTCCGAAGAAATGCGGGATCTGGATATGCGGCGCGAACCAGCCCGCATTGCCATCGAATCGCGGAAGGCGTCGACGCTCGAGGCCGAGCGTGCCCGCGACGAGGCCGCCGCCGCGCTGGCCGAAGCCGGAGAAGCGCATCGGGAGACGCAGCTGCGCGTCGAGCAGCTGGAGCACGACGTGGACGCGGCACGGACGGCGCACTACGCCGTCATGAACTCCACGGCTGCCCTGCGGCACGCGATCGACAACGCCGAGGCGCAGAAGGCCAAGGTGGCGGAAACGCTGGCCAAGCTCGACGTCGAGCAGACCGACCTGCGACGTGAGCGCGAGGCGGCCGAGGGCGAGCGCGCCATGGCGGCTGAGTCTCTGGCCCGGACGCAGGAGCTGATGACCCAGCTCAGCACCGACCGCATCCTGCGCGAGTCGGAGTTGGCCACGGCCAAGTCCGGGCTCGACGACCGTGTTCGCCAGGTTCGCACGCGCGAGCAGGAGCTGGCCGGTCTGGAGGCGCGCCTGGCCTCGCTGGAAGAGCTGGAAGCCTCGCGTGCCGGCTTTGGCGACGCGGCGCGCGTGGTCCTGATGGAGGCCGACGACGACGTGGGTCCGCAGGGCGCGGTGGCCGACTTCCTGGAAGTCGACGGACGGTACGAGCGCGCCGTCGAAGCCTGTCTGGGCGACCTGTTGCAGCACGTCATCGTGGAGCGGCACGCCCAGGCTTCGGCCGGTCTGGCCCTGGTTCGCGAGGAAGATGCCGGCCGGTGTGGCTTTGTCGTCATCGACCCCGACGCACAGACCGCTCCCGCCCGCCACACGCTCGATGTACCCGGGGTGGTACCAGTGTCGAGCCTGGTCCGCGTGAGTGGGCCGAATGCGGCCACCTTGCAGAAGGTGCTGCCAGAGGCCTACATCGCCGAGTCGTTTGAGCAGGCGGTGCAGGTGTCGCGGCTGACTGCGGCCCCGGTGGCGACGCTCGACGGGGACGTGCTCCGCGGGTCGCACCTGGTCACCGGAGGCGCCAAGGCCGAGTCGCGCGGCATTCTGCAGACCAAGCGTGAAATCAAGGAACTGCGCGCGCGTCTGGATGAAGAGCGCGACGTGCTGGCGCGCCTGGCCGACGAGGTGTCGGCTCTCGAGCTGACGGCGGCGCAGGCGGCCAGTGCGATTGCCGGCATCCAGGCCGAACACCACCGGCAGGAGAAGGCGGTGGTCGGGTATGAGGCGCAGGTCGCTCGGGCGATTGGCGACGAGGCCCGTCTGGTCCGCAAGACCGAGATTGTCGCGCTCGACTATCGCAAGGCGGCGGACGAGCGGGCCATGCTGGACGCCAGAATCGACGAGGCACGCGAGACCATCGAGCGCCTCGGCGGAGACCAGCGCGACGCCGACGCGCGCATGGCCGAGGCACAGCAGCGGCTCTATGAGGCGCGGAGCGCGGTGGACGGCGTGGCGCGTCGGGCGGCCGAGGCCGGGGCGGCCCATGCTGGCCTGCTGGAGCGGGCGTCAGCGCTGGCGGCCGAGGTCGTTCGGCTTGAAGAGGGCGCGCGCGAACTGGAAGAGCGAATCGCCGCCCGCGGCGTCGAACTGGAGCAGATTCAGTCTCGGCGCGAGGCCCTGCTGACGGCCATCGACGATAACGAGAAGGCACTCGACGACGACATCCTGACGCTGGATGACCTGCGCGAGCAGGTCCGGCTGCAGGATGAATCGGCCTCGACGCTGCGCCAGCAGTCCGATACGCAGGACTCGGCGATTCGCGAGGCGCGCCGGACGCTGGACGAGCTGCGCGGGAAGATTGCCGAGTACGACGTGGCACGCGTGACGGCTGAAAGCGACCGGGCGCATCTGGCGCAGTCCTGTCTCGATACCTTCGAGCTGGCCGTCGACGAGGTGGTGGCGGAGGTGGACGCGCTGGAGCAGGCCGGACTTGATGTGCCGAATGCGGCGGCCATCACCGCCGATGAGCCCGACCCGGAAGCCGAAGAGGGCGACGCGCCCATGGCAGCAGACGCCGAGACCGTCCGTCCTGCCGGTTCCATGAGCGCGGAGGAGGCGGTGACCTTCCTGAAGGGGAAGATCGACCGGCTCGGTCCCGTGAACATGATGGCGATCGAGCAGTTCGACGAGCTGGATACCCGGCATGCCTTCCTCACGACGCAGCGGGCAGACCTGGTGAACTCCATCGCGCAGACCAGCGAGGCCATCGCGCGGATTGACGAGACGACCAAGGCACGGTTCGTCGAGGCATTCCGGGCGATCCAGGAGAATTTCCAGGTCACGTTCGGGACGCTGTTCGGAGGGGGACGCGCCGGGTTGTCGCTGCTGGACGAGAACGATCCGCTCGAGAGCGGCATCGAAATCGTCGCGTCGCCGCCCGGCAAGCGGCTCCAGAGCGTCCAACTGCTCTCCGGTGGCGAGAAGGCACTCACAGCCATTGCGCTGATGTTCGCGATCTTCAGGTATAAGCCGAGCCCGTTCTGCCTCCTGGACGAAATCGACGCGCCGCTGGACGACGCCAACGTCAGCCGCTTCGTCGAGATGCTGCGCGGCATGCTGGCGCACACCCAGTTCATTCTCATCACGCACAACCGGCGCACCATGGAGATTGCCAACCGGCTGTATGGCGTGACGATGGAGGAGCCGGGTGTCTCCAAGCTCATCTCGGTGAGTCTGAACTGAGGCAGGTCGGATCGGGATGAACGAGGACAAGGCGGCCCGCTACCATCGCCTTCGTCGACGGGCCGGCATGCTCGGCACCGGCGCCGTGGCGGCTGTCCTTCTGCTCTCGCTGCCCACCGGCCTCTCTGTCTGGTTGCGCAACCAGGCAGACGCGTTCACGGGGAATTCGCGTCCACTGTCGGTGGTGTTCTTTGTCGGCTGCTTCGGTCTGGTGGTCGAAGTGGTCCAGCTTCCGCTGGCCTACTATCGCGCCGTCACGCTCGAGCGCCGCTATGGGCTCACCAGGGAGGCTGAGGCCCGCTGGTGGTCCGGCCACGTCACGGCGGTCGGCACGAACCTCCTCGTCAGCGTGGCTGCGGCGTCGGTGGTGATCGCGCTCCAGCGGGCTGTGCCCACGTGGTGGTGGGTCGTCGGTGCCGTTCTGTTCTCGATGACCCTGGTCGGGTTGGCCCAACTGGCGCCGGCCCTGCTGCCGCTCTTCGACGACCTGCGTCCGCTGAACCGTCCATCGCTCGCCGGCCGACTGGCGGCCCTGGCCACCCGGGCGGGCACCCCGGTGGTCGGTGTCAGCGAGTGGCGGGTGAGCGGACGCACCCGGCGCGCCAGCGCCACGCTGGCCGGTGTTGGGGCACACCGGAGGATTCTGGTGTCCGACACCCTGCTGGCCGACCACTCGGACGAGGAAATCGAGGTCATCATCGCCCACGAGCTGTCGCACCATGTCCATCACGACATCTGGGTGGCCATGGGGCTTGAGGTGGTGCTGACGCTGCTCGGCTTCTTTGTGGCCGATCTGGCACTGCGACGGCTCGGCCCATGGGTCGGACTGAGCGGACCGTCGGATGTGGCTGGCCTACCGCTGTTGGCCCTGGCGGCCGGCGCGGTGTCTCTGGGGCTGGTGCCGTTGGCCCACGCCGTGTCCCGCGCCCACGAGCGGAGGGCGGACCGGTTCGCACTCGACACGACCGGCAATCCTTCGGCCTTCGTGAGCGCAATGCGGCGACTCGGGGCGACCAATTTGGCCGAAGAGCGGCCGTCGGCACTCGTCGAGCTGCTCTTCCACTCGCACCCGTCCGTCGCGTCACGGATTGCCGCGGCTGCCGCCTGGACGGCGCCGGTATCAGGGACGGTGGAGCGATAGTGGCTGTGCATACCGCGCTGGTCGAATGGGAGCAGACCACCGGAGACTTCCTCAAGGGGACCTACACCCGCGCGCACCGGTGGACCTTCGACGGCGGCGTCACCGTGCCCGCCTCGGCCTCGCCCTCGGTGGTGCCGGTGCCGTACGCCACGGCCGACGGGGTCGACCCAGAGGAGGCCTTCGTGGCGGCGCTGGCGGCCTGCCACATGCTCTCGTTCCTCCACGTGGCCAGGCTGGCAGGCGTGGTGGTACGGGGATATCGCGACCAGGCCGAGGGGCAGCTCAGCCGGGACGCGACCGGACGGTGGTGGGTGAGCCGGGTGGAACTGCGACCCGTCGTGCGCTATGCCGAGGGGGACGTGCCCTCGCCTGAGGCCGAGGCGGCGCTGCACGCAGAGGCGCATGCCACCTGTTTCATTGCGGCGTCGGTGAAGACCGACCTCGTGGTGAGGCCGCAGCGCGAGCCGCGCGGCTAGCGGGGGCGGACGACCAGCGTGCCGCGCATGGTGCGGCAGTTCGGGTCAGCGGTCAGGCCGCAGTAGAAGGCGAAGGTGCCAGCCCGGTCGGCCCGGAATTCGAACTCGGCTTCCTGGCCCGGCAGCACCCGCTTGCTGATGCGGTACTCGTCGATGGCGAAGCCGTGGGGCTGGTCTTCACCCCGAAGCTCCAGGCGAACCACATCGTCCTGGGCGACCTCGAGATGATCTGGGGTGAAGCTGTAGTTGCGAACCGCAATCCTGAACTCGCGGCGGCGCGGAGCCTGGTCCTGGGCCTGCAGGCGAACGCTGGAGAGGCGGGTGAGGGGCGTGCAGACGAGGGCGGCCAGAGCCGCGAGGAGGGACTGTCCGGCGTGACGGCGTGTGAGGGCCATGGCTGGAAACTCCGGCGGGGTCCCCGAGGGAACCCCGCCGTGGCAGAACAGTGGACTAGGCCTTCGGGGCGTCGCCGGCCGGCGCGGCGCCGTCCTGTGGCGCCTCGTCGGTCAGCAGGACCTTGCGGCTGAGGCGAATCTTCCCGGTCGGGTCGATGTTGATGACCTTCACGAGGAGCTGCTGGCCTTCCTTCAGCTCGTCCCGGACGTCCTTCACGCGGTGGTTCGCGATTTCCGAGACGTGCAGCAGGCCGTCGGTGCCCGCCATGATCTCGACGAAGGCGCCGAAGTCGGTGATGCGCTGAACCTTGCCCATGTAGGTCTTGTTCAGCTCGGGCGTGGCCGTCAGTTCCTGGATGATGCCAATCGCCTTCTGGGCCGATTCGCCATCCGAGGACGCGACGTTCACGCGGCCGTCATCCTCAACATCGATCTTCACGCCCGTGCGCTCGATGATGCTGCGGATCATCTTGCCGCCGGGTCCGATGACGTCGCGGATCTTGTCCACCGGGATCTTGATGGTGATGATCCGCGGCGCGAAGAGCGACATCTCCTTGCGGCTGGTGTCGATGGTCTTGGCCATCTCGCCGAGGATGTGCAGACGGCCGGCCTTGGCCTGGTCCAGGGCCTTCGCCATCACCTCGGAGGTGATGCCGCTGACCTTGATGTCCATCTGCAGGGCGGTGATGCCCTGCGCGGTGCCCGCCACCTTGAAGTCCATGTCGCCGTAGTGGTCTTCGGCGCCCGCGATGTCCGAGAGGACGGCATACTTGCCGGTCTTCTCGTCCATGATGAGCCCCATGGCGATACCCGCGACCGGTGCCTTCAGCGGCACGCCCGCGTCCATCATCGACATCGAGCCGCCGCAGACCGACGCCATCGAGGACGAGCCGTTCGACTCGAGAATGTCCGAGACGATGCGGATGGTATAGGCAAACTTCTCGGCAGCCGGCACGACCGGCGCCAGCGCGCGTTCGGCCAGCGCGCCGTGACCGATCTCGCGGCGGCCTGGGCCCGTGAAGCGGCCCGTTTCGCCAACCGAGAAGGGCGGGAAGTTGTAGTGGAGCATGAAGCGCTTGTAGTACTCGCCCGTCACATGCTCGACCTTCTGCTCGTCATCAGCCGTGCCGAGCGTGCAGGTCACCAGCGCCTGCGTCTCGCCACGGGTGAAGACCACGGAGCCGTGGACGCGCGGCAGCACGGTGGCCTCGCTCCAGATCGCGCGGACCTCGTCGAGCTTGCGCCCGTCGAGTCGCAGGCCCTCCTCGAGAACCGCGTGCCGGAGCACGGACTCCTTGAGGTGGTGGAAGATGCCCTTGGTCTCTGCCTTCTTCGCCGCCAGCGTCTCGTCGACCGGGAGAGAGGCCACAAAGTCCGCCAGGACCTGGTCGACGCTGCTGTAGCTGTCGAGCTTGTCCTTGATCTTCATGGCCGTCGTGAGCGGGCCAAGCATGGCCTTTTCGGCGGCGGCGTGGAACGCCTCGTCGATGGCCTTCGGCTTGACGTCCAGCTTCTTCCGGCCCGCCACGGCCTTCAGCTCGTCAATGGCGCCTACGATCAGCTTGATCGCCGCGTGCGCCGCTTCGAGCGCACCGACCACCTGGGCTTCCGTCACTTCCTTGGCGCCGGCCTCCACCATGACAATGCCTTCGCGGCTGCCCGCGACGACAAGGTCAATGGCGCTCTGCTTGCGCTCTTCGAACGTGGGATTGACGATGTAGTTGCCGTCGATCAGGCCCACGCGCACGCCGGCAATGGTGTGCGCCTGTGGCGTTTCCGACAGCGCCAGCGCCGCCGAGGCACCGGTGATGGCCAGCACGTCGGCGTCGTTCTCGGTGTCAGCCGACAGCACGAGCGCGATGATCTGCGTCTCGTAGCGCCAGCCGTCCGGGAAGAGCGGCCGGATCGGGCGATCGATCAGGCGGCTGGTCAGGACTTCCTTTTCGGGCGGTTTGCCCTCGCGCTTGAAGAAGCCGCCGGGAATGCGGCCCGACGCGTAGGTGTTCTCGCGATAGTCGACGGTCAGCGGAAGGAAGTCGATTCCCTCGCGTGGCGACGACGCGTGACAGGCGGAGACGAGCACCATCGTGTCGCCGCTGCGCACGATGACGGAGCCGTCTGCCTGCTTGGCGAGTTTGCCGGTCTCGATGGACAGCGAGCGCGAGCCGATCGTGACCTCGCGGCGCTGAAGATTGACGTTGTGCATGGTGATGGAGGTTCCGTTACTTACGGATGCCGAGCCGCTTGATGAGTTCCGCGTAGCGCGTAACGTCCTTGCTGCGGACATAGTCCAGCAGGCGACGGCGCTGACCGACGAGCTTCAACAGGCCACGACGTGAATGGTGATCCTTCGCGTGCACCTTGAAGTGCTCGGTCAGGTAGGTGATGCGCTCGCTGAGGAGCGCGACCTGGACTTCGGGAGATCCGGTGTCCGAGTCGTGTTTCTTGAAGTCGCCGATGATGCCGGTCTTGCGATCCTTGGTGAACGCCACGATTGCCCTACCTCCACGAACGGACCAGACATCACGAGAATCCGTGCTCCAGGCCGCCGTTGTTAGTGAAGTTCGCGCTGCCACTGCAGCTAACTTCGTTTTACGAAAAGACTTAGCATCTTACCGCAGTACGGCGGAGGGATGCAAAAACCCCGAAAGCTCCCCTGGAACCGCCAGCGCCAGCAACTGGCCCTGGCCCGAGAACAGGCGGGCGTGGGCCGGAACTCCCTGGTCCAGCCAGCCGGCAGCCCACCCGCTCTGCACGTGAGGCGCGCCGACATCCCGGCCGTGTGACACCCGCTGCTCGCCGTCTGCTGTCAGGACGACCGCCGGCACCCCTGGCAGCAGCTGCTCAAGGGGCAACAGAGAGGCCGGGGCGACCCCGCGGCTGTCCTGGAGGCGGTCCAGTCCGATGGCCGACGCCAGCGTGAAGTCGCCACTGGCAACGCGGCGGAGTGCCTGGAGGCAGGCACCCGTGCCCGCCACCTCTCCAAGCGCGTGGGCCAGCGACCGCACATAGAAGCCTGGCGATGAACGGACCCGAAGGGTCGCCACCCCTCCGCCAAAGCCCAGCAGCTCCAGCGACACGGTCACGGGCACGGAGGCGGGCTGCACCGGGGTCCCTGCCCGCGCCAGGTCGTAGGCACGGCGGCCAGCAATCTTCTTGGCCGAGACGGGTGGTGGTGGCTGAAGGTAGGAGCCGGACAGGTGCGTGAGGGCCTGATCAAGGGTGCCTGCATCCGGGATTAGGCCCGTGCAGCTGGTTTCCTCGCCGGTCACGTCGTAGCTGTCCGTGGTGAGGCCGAAGCGCACCTCTGCCAGGTACTCCTTCGTCGAAGCGGTGAGGAGGGACACCAGGCGGGTGGCCCGCCCAATCGCGAGAGGCAGGACGCCAGTGGCCATCGGGTCGAGGGTGCCCGTGTGTCCGATGCGCCGCTCGCCCAGAAGACGCCGTACCGCGGCGACCACGTCGTGCGAGGTCATGCCGGTGGGCTTGTCAATGACGAGCACGCCGTCCATCGACGGGGCTCCGGAGGGACTCGTCAGACGGACGCCTGCGCGATCTGTTCCAGGACCTGCTGCTGGAACGCTGACGTGAGCGCCTCGAGTGGTCCGGTGGCGCCGCAACCCGAGGCATTCCGGTGACCGCCGCCGCCGTAGCGGCGGGCCACGGCATTGATGTCGACCTCGCCCTTCGAGCGCATGCTGATGCGCCAGCGTTCAGGCCCGGCTTCCTTGAACATCACCACGGCCTGCACGTCCTTCGCAGTGAGCGGGAAGTTGATCAGGCCATCCGTGTCGTCGCCCGTGGCGCCGCAGGCGGCCATGAGGGCGTCATCCAGGCACAGGGTGGCCACCTGTCCGCTGGGATCGAAGGTCATCCGGTTCAACGCGGCGCCAAAGATCTTCAGCCGTCCGATGGTGTTGCTGTCGAAGACCGCCCGCGCCACGGTGGGTGGGTGAACGCCTGCCTCCATGCATTGACGGGCGATGTCGAAGGTGCGGGGCGTGATGGAGGAGTAGTGGAACGAGCCGGTGTCGGTGAGGATGGCGATGTAGACGTGCACCGCGATCTCGGCCGTCAGGGAAACGCCCAGCGCCGACACCAGGTCAAATACCATTTCCGCGCAGGCAGCGGCCGTGCCGTCAAACCAGTTCAGCGTGCCGTAGCCGGTGTTGCCGATGTGGTGGTCGATGTTGATGACGACGCCGTCATGGGCCGGGCCATCCAGTCCGGTGATGCCGGTCCTGGCCAGGTCGCCGCACTCCATCACGATGACGGCGTCTCCTGGGTCGTCCACATGGGATGTGACCACCACGTCCGCCATGCCCGGAAAGACGAGCAGGGGCGCCGGGGGGGGATCGGCGCTGACGACGCGGACATCCTTGCCCAGCGCGCGCAGGGCATAGGCGAGCGCGAGGCCTGACCCGAGGGCGTCGCCGTCGGGTCGGGCGTGCGAGGTGATGACAAAGCGCTGGCGGGCGTGTAGGGCGCTGACAATCCGCGCCAGGTCCGGAGACTCAGTCGTCCGTGGGGTCATCGGTCGTCGGCGTCAGCGGTTCCGGCGGATGCTCGTGCAGCTCGTGAATGATCCGCTCGATCCGGTCCTGATAGCCAACCGTTTCATCGAAGCGGAACTCGAGCTCCGGCACCCGCCGCAGACCGAGCTGCGCGCCCACCTTGCGGCGGATGAACGGCAGCGCCCGCGCCAGGGCACGCGTGGTCTCCTTGCGCGCCTTCTCGTCGCCCATGCTGGTGTAGTAGATCCGCGCCAGCTGGAGGTCGGTGGTGATGGTCACCCGGGTCAGGGTGATGTAGCCGATGCCGGGGTCGTGAATCTCACCCCGGCTCAGCAGCGAACTGACTTCCTGTCGAATCGAATCGGCAACGCGATCGGGACGGTAGCCCTGGGCCATCTGATTCGCCCGCCTACTTCGCGAGCAGCGTCTTCACGCGTTCCATCGTGAAGACTTCAATCACATCACCCACCACGATGTCGTTGAAGCGGTCGAGTCCGATACCGCACTCCATCCCGTTCTTCACTTCGTTCACGTCGTCCTTGAAGCGGCGCAGCGACCCAATCCTGCCTTCGAACACCACGACGTTGTCGCGGAGCAGGCGAGCCTTGGTTTCGCCCGCGCGCGTCACGCGGCCTTCGGTGACGACGCAACCGGCAATGGCGCCAATCTTCGGCACCTTGAAGACTTCGCGGACCTGGGCGGCGCCAATCCGGACCTCCTTGAAGGTCGGATCCAGCAGCCCTTCCATGGCCAGCTTGATCTCGTCGGTCACGTTGTAGATGACCGAGTGCATGCGGACATCCACCTGTTCACGCTCGGCCACCTCGGCGGCGTTGCGGTCCGGGCGGACGTTGAAGCCGATGACGATGGCATTGGACGCCGAGGCGAGCAGGACGTCCGATTCGTTGATGGCGCCGACACCGGCGTGGATGATGCGAACCTTGACCTTGTCGTCCGACAGCTTGGAGAGGGTGTCGGACAGCACTTCGGACGAGCCCTGCACGTCCGTCTTGACGATGATCGGCAGTTCCTTCATGCCGCCTTCGGCAATCTGTTCCTTGAGCGACTCCAGCGTGAGCCGTCCGCCTTTGGCGCCGAGGGCGCGCTCCTTGGCCTGGGCCTGCCGGAAGGTCGCAATCTGGCGCGCCTTGGCCGGGTCGGCCACCGACTGGAACGTGTCCCCGGGCTGGGGCAGGCTGGTCAGGCCGAGCACTTCCACGGGTGTCGACGGCGGTGCCGTCTTCACCTGGCGGCCGCGGTCGTCAATCAGGGCGCGGACGCGGCCCACGACAGGACCCGCGATGAAGTTGTCGCCCACGCGCAGCGTGCCGTCCTGCACGAGCACCGTTGCCACGGGGCCACGGCCACGGTCGAGCTTGGCCTCGAGCACGGCGCCAGAGGCCGGACGGTTCGGATTTGCCTTCAGCTCGAGGATGTCGCTCGAGAGCAGAATCATTTCCAGCAGCGTGTCCAGGCCTTCCCGCTTCTTGGCGGAGACCGGAACCATGACCGTGGTGCCGCCCCAGTCTTCCGGGACCAGCCCCTGCTCAGCCAGTTCGCGCTTCACGTTGTCGATGTTGGCGTTGGCCTTGTCGACCTTGTTGATGGCCACGACAATCGGCACATTGGCCGCCTTGGCGTGATCGATCGCTTCCTTGGTCTGCGGCATGACGCCATCGTCAGCCGCCACCACCAGGACGACCACGTCCGTGACCTTGGCGCCGCGGGCGCGCATCAGGGTGAAGGCCGCGTGACCTGGCGTATCGAGGAACACCACGCTGCGGCCACCGGCCACGTCAACGTGATAGGCCCCGATGTGCTGCGTGATGCCACCAGCTTCGCGCTCGGCTACCCGCGTCTCGCGAATGCCATCGAGCAGCGACGTCTTGCCGTGGTCGACGTGACCCATGACGGTGACGACCGGCGCGCGGTTGGTGATGTCCGCCGGGTTGGCATCTTCCACCTCCGCGTCAATCAGCTCTTCCTCGAAGCTCCGCATCTCGACATCGGCACCGAATTCACGGGCGATATCGCGGGCGGTCGCGGTATCAAGCGCGCTGTTGATGGTCATCATCATGCGCTTCATCAGCAGCTTCGCCAGCACGTCCTTGACGCGGACTTCCAGCTTGTCGGCCAGGTCCTTCACGGTCATCCCCTCGGCGAGGGTGATGGAGCGCGTGACGGGCGGCGGCGGAGCCGGCATCTGCTGCCGCGGTTCGGACGGACGTTCCCGGCGGGATCCGCCAGCCGGACGACCGCCCATGGGACGGAACGGCGGACGCGGCGGCATGCCCGGGCGGGCCGGATAGGCGCCCGGACGACCCGGAACACCGGGCTGCGCCGGACGAACCGGCTGAGACGGCAACGGACGAGGACCACCGAGCATGCCGGGTGTGGTCGGCCGTGGGGGATAGCCACCTGGGCGCGGCGGAGCGCCCACCGGGCGGCCACCCACCATGCCTCCAGGCCGAGTGCCCGCTGGCAGATTGGCCGGCGGGGGCTGGACCATGCGTGGGGCCGGGGCCATTGGCGGTCGCTTGGCCGGTGTCAGCGGCCGCGCGGGCTGCGTGACCTGCCCGGGTTCCTCGATGCGGAGACGCAGCATCGGTGGCACGTGCCGCCCGACAGGCTGCGCCACACGGGGGGGCGCGACCGGGGAGGGCGCGGCCGGCACTGCCTCAGGAACGGGCGGCGCCACGGCCACCGGGGCGATCGCCTCGGGCTCCGGTGCCGCGACGGCCTCGGGC
>JAKFYA010000146.1 GCA_021731095.1 Acidobacteriota bacterium
ACCAATGCCAGGTTGGGCCTCACCGAGCTGGTGCGGTCCTGGGGCTATACCGCCGAAGCCGCCGTGGACGGCGAGGACGCCCTTGTCCGGATCACCGACTTCAGGCCGTCGATCGTCATTACCGATCTGGTGATGCCGCGCATGGGAGGCCTCGACCTGCTGCGCGCCATCAGGGCAGAGGAAGCAGACACCACCGTGGTGCTGTTGACGGCGCAGGGCACCGTCGAGACGGCCGTCGAGGCCATGAAGGACGGCGCCTATGACTATCTGACCAAGCCGGTCGACTCGCAACGGCTCCGCATTCTGCTCGAGCGCATCGCAGAGCGGCACGACACGCTGCGTGAGGTCGACGTGCTGCGACGGCAACTGCGGGAGCGCGGGGCCTTCGGCCGGATGATCGGCGGTGGCCCGGCCATGCGACGGATTTATCACCTGATCGAGCAGGCGGCCCCGACGGGCGCGTCGGTGCTCATCACGGGCGAGTCGGGAACCGGAAAGGAGCTGGTGGCACAGACGATCCACCAGTTGAGCCCCAGGGCGCAGCAACCGTTTGTCGCCATCAACTGCGCCGCCATTCCGGAAACGCTGCTCGAGAGCGAGATCTTCGGACACGAGAAGGGCGCCTTCACCGGGGCGATGGACCGACGGCAGGGCTGCTTCGAACTGGCCGACCGCGGCACGCTGTTCCTGGACGAGATTGCGGAGATGACGCCGTCCACCCAGGTGAAGCTGCTGCGCGTCATTCAGGAGCGGACGTTCCGTCGGCTTGGTGGTCGTCAGGAAACCAGCGTCGATGTCCGGCTCATCGCCGCCACGAACGTGAAGCCGCTCGAGGCAGTGGCGGCCGGGAAGCTGCGCGATGATCTCTACTACCGGCTGAACGTGTTCGCCATCGAGCTGCCGCCCCTGCGTGAACGCAAGGAAGACCTGCCCCTGCTCATCCAGTCGTTCCTCAGGGAGTTCGCGCCCCGGATGGGCAAGCCGGTGGCCGCGGTCGACCCGGCCGCCATGCGGATCCTGGAGAGCCACCACTGGCCCGGCAACGTGCGCGAGTTGCGGAACGTCATCGAGCGGGCGGTGATCCTCTGTTCGGGGGAGTTCATCCTGCCCAAGGACCTCCCGTTGTTCGGGCCACCTCCGGCTCCGGCGGCGGGGGCTGCGCCCCATGCGACGGCCATCGTGCCGGTCGCGTCCGGCAGCAGTGCCAGCCTTGAACTGACGCCGGGAACGACCGTGGAAGAAGCTGAGACGCGCCTGATCCTGCTCACGCTGGAGCACACGGGCGACAACAAGACCCGTGCTGCCGAAATCCTCGGCATCAGCCTCAAGACCCTGCACAACAAGCTCAATCGCCTGCGCGACCGGCGGAAGCCCGACGACGAGGGCGGCGCCTAAGCCGCCGCACCTGATGCGACTCAGTATCCGTGCCACGCAGATTGCCGCGGTCAGCGCCCTCGTGGGCGTGGTCGTGGTGGTCCTGAGTGCCATGCACGTCACGCGGCTCGCGCGCGTGGGGCTGCACGAGAGTGAGGCGCGAGGCCAGCTGCTCGCCAACGCCATCTTCCATCGGGTCAGGCAGGTCGTCATCGAAAGTCCAGATCCGTACCGTGGCATCCAGGACGACACCGGTCTGGGGGCGTTGCTGCAGTCGAGCATCTACGGCGAAAGCGTCACCGATGCCGCCATCCTGGACGTCGAGGGCACCATCGTGGCTCACAGCGATGCGTCACGCGTGGGTCAACGCCTGGGTCCACGCGCGAGCCTGCCGGCGCTCGGAGCTTCGTCGGCCTGGGACCAGATTCGGGCCATCTATGCGGTGGATCCCGGCACCCTCGAGGTGCAGATGCCGATGGAGCTGGACGGCGATGCCTTTGGCTCCATCCGGATCGGGGTGTCCACCCGGCTCCTGCGACGGGAGCTGAGCGCCGCCTTGCGTCCGGCGCTGATCACGGCGGCCATCGCCCTCGCGGCCGCCATCCTGCTGGCTGGACTGCTGGCACGCGTGGTCCTGCGGCCGATTCATGTCATTCGCAGCGGGCTCACACGTCTCGGGCAGGGCGACTTCGGTGTCACGCTGGACCTGCCGCCGGGCGATGAGTTCAGTGAGCTCGGCGACTACTTCAACAGCGTGAGCCGCCAGCTATCGACCGATCGCGCGCAGCACGTTGACGCGAAGGCCGGAGCCGTGGTGGCGCCCATCGAAGATGCGGTCGCCCTGTGTGATGCGTCGGGTCGGCTGGTCTTTGCCAATGGCGCGATGGAGCAATTGGGTGCCGCACGGAGGACCGTCTGGCGCCACGGGGATCTGCTGACAGACGCTGACCCGCTGCAACGACTGGTCGAAGCCACGCTGTCCTCGGTCGTGTCGCAAGGACCCGTGACGGTCCCCATCGGTGATGGCGGCGACGAGCGACTGGTGCTGACCCACGCGATTACCAACGGCGAGGGGGTCGTGACAGGCGTCCTGCTTGTGGCACGCAATGCCGCCTATCTCTCCCGGATGCAGTCGACGCTGGCGTACTCGCGGAAGCTGGCGGCACTCGGTCGACTGACGGCCGGGATTGCGCATGAGGTGAAGAATCCGCTGAACGCGATGATGATTCACCTCGAGCTGCTCCGCTCGAAGATCCGGAACGCGACGCCGTCGGGCGAGGCGGACAGTGGGGCCCTGGTGCACGTGGGCGTCATCGAGTCTGAGGTGCGTCGTCTGGATGAGGTCGTTCAGGGGTTCCTGAAATTTGCGCGTCCTGAAGACTTGCGTCTGTCGCCCATCGGCGTGGCCGCCCTGATCGACGACATCAGGCCTCTGATTGCGGCCGAAGCGGAGCGTGCTGGTGTGCTGGTCGAGGCGCCGCCTCCGGACCCCGGGTTGCAGGTGACCGGTGACACCGCCATGCTGCGTCAGGTGCTGATGAACCTGGCCATCAATGCCTGCCAGGCCATGCCGGATGGCGGCACGCTGCGTCTGACAGCGCAGGCAGATGGGCACGACCGCGTCGAGATTCGGGTGTCGGATACCGGCGTGGGCATTGCCCCGGAAGACCTCGGGCGTATCTTCAATCTGTATTTCACGACCAAGTCGGCCGGCAGCGGCATCGGGCTGTCGATGGTCTACCGTATTGTGCAGATGCATGATGGTGAGATCGACGTCGAGTCCACGCCGGGTTCCGGCACGACGTTTCGTGTGCGGTTGCCCAGGGCCCAGGTGACGGCATGAGGCAGGGACGACACGTGCAGGCCGCACTGGTGGCGTTGGTGCTGGGTGGGAGTGCTGCCTGTGCGAAGACGCACGCGCGTGCCGTGCCGCCAGGGCCACCGCTCCAGGTGCCGGCCGCGCCGCCACGGCTGCTGGTCCTCGCGGACGAACCGCTGCCGGCCACCAGTGCGCTCGACGAGCCTGCGCCACTGGCTCCCGTTGCACCGACGCAGACACCACCCCCGGCACCGCCGCGCGCGCGACCAGAGCCTCGGCCCGCGCCAGCGGGCGAGGCCGCCGAGAGCAGGCCGCCAGAGCCGCGGACGTTCGGGACACCGGGCGATGCCGGGCGCGAGAAAGCGGTCCGGGAGCGACTGGCGGCTGCGGCCAGGGCCCTGGCCCGGGTGGACAGGGCGCGGCTGAGCGGCGCCGAGCAGGCCGAATTCGATCAGGCGCGGCGGTTCATTCAGCAGGCCGAGCAGGCCGTGAAGGAACGGAATCTGATCTTCGCCGCGACGCTGGCCGACAAGGCCGCCTCACTGGCGGCGGACCTTGCCGGCCGGTAGGCCGCACCAATCCGGGGCTATTTCCAGGCGCCGTTCAGCTCGAAGATGATGCCGAGCGTCTCGGTGAAGTCGAGGTACTCGTAGGTCCCGCCGACCTTGCCGTTGGTCCACGACGCACCCTTCTTCTGAAAGAGCTCCACCGTTTCGCGCAGGCGGTCGCCGACCGGAAACGCGAGGTGCTGCGGCGCACTGTTCTTGCCGTGCTTGCCGACGAAGTCCGTCCAGTTGGTCTGACCAAGCGACTGAATCAGCTCGATGCCCGTGTTCTCCTGTTTCCAGCTGGTCAACCTCAGCGTGGCGTTGGCGTCGGCCGGATAGTTCGGCGGAATCTCGACCGGCTTGTAGTCGCGCACGGTAGGCATGGTGATGCCAAGGACATCGGCAAAGCTCTTGGCCACGTAGTCAGCATTGGTCACGGCCCAGCCAAGGTGGGACAGAGGCGTGGTGCCCAGCACCACGCGGTCGCCGACCGGCGGCGTGGCCGAGGCGGGCGCGGGTCCGGCCTCCTGCTGGAGGTCGATGGTCGTGCCCAGTGTGACCGACAGGTCGACCCACGCGAAGCTGCCCGTCGTAGAGCCAGCGGTCAGCGTGCCTCCGCGTTCCTGCAACTGCGCCACCTTCGGCCCGATCGGGTCGGTCGTGGAGAAGCCCACGCGGTAAATGCCCTGACCGAATTTCTTCAGGTAGTCCGCTGCGGGGCCCTTGCCATCTGGCTGGTCGACTTCGAGCCGCACATTGGGCAGCACCACGACGGCGCGCTTCACCTTGGTGTTGCCCTTGGCCAGCGGAATGGTGACGGTGGTCACGGCAGGCGCCGCCGCAAGCTGGAAGATGTCGGCGTAGACCTGCGCGGCCTTGGCGACATCCCGTACCACGACGCCAATGCGCGTCAGCGGGGCATTGCCGAGCGGAGGCGCTGTCTGCGCGGAAAGGGGCGTGGCGGAACAGACGACGGCGATCGCGGCGCACAGGGTGATCAGGTGTCGGATCATGGGCATCTCCTTGGGGGTCGTATTATGCGCCGCAGACGGCCTCTGCCAGACATCTTTGTGTGGCCGGGCTATACTGCGGCCGCCATTCAATCAAGGAGCCATCAATGTTCAAGTGGATCAGTCTCGTGATGTTGTGCCTGATGCTGCCGGCCTCGGCCGCGCAGGCACAGAAAAAGGGCGCACTCTCTCCCGCGGATTACGAAGAGATTCGTGGGCTGTTCGCGAAGTATGCGTTCGGCTTCGATACCGGCGATGCGGCGCTGGTGGGCAGCGTGTACGCAGCCGACGGCACGTTTGTGGTCGGTGGGCGGGTGATGGGCGATTCCCGCGACAAGATCACCGCCATGGTGAAGGCGCCCGGCGCCGGCAAGCCGGCCATGAAGCACATGCCGACGAACATCCTGATTGAGCCGTCGGACGACGGCGCGCGCGGGCGCTCCTATGTGGCGCTGGTGACCTTTCAGGAGGGAAAAGCCCCGGCCGTGACCGGTGGCGGCTTCTACACCGACACCATCGTGAAGACGGCTGAGGGCTGGCGCTTCAAGCGTCGCGAGTACCAGCCCTTCCCGGCAGGAGCCCCTGCTCCGGCACCGGCGCCGGCTCCCTAAGTTCCACCAGGCCAGGCCGGGAGGCCTCCCCGCCTCCCGGTCGCCCCTCTGGCCTTGCCTGGGGCATGCCTTACCCAGGGCGCGCCACGCGCTGGGCAGCGCGTCCCCTCGGCTACCCCTTCCCCCAGTCGTCCGTTGGTCCAGGCGTGCCCCTGAGGGGCGTTCTCGCAGGTGATTCCCGCACGCGCCATGTCCGGCATTGCCATTGCTGAGGTGAGAGGCGAGGAACGACAGCCTCCCTCCGGCCCGTGGCGCGAGTGGCGGGCCCATCCCACCTACACCTCTGCCAGACCCCGGGGGAGGCGGCCTTCGGACCGCCTCCCTCCAGCCTCATGGCGAGGCTCGCCTGGCCACCGTCAGAAACACGTTCATTTTTGTCGGGATTGCTGGGGTGAGGAGGGCCACCGGGCACGGACTCTGGTGGGCCAGATCGCTGCCAAACTGTGAAAACAGGCCAGATATTGCGACTGCCCTACAAATCGGTCGCAACATGTTGTGGTTTGTCGCTTGACAAGCGGAGTAGGCCAGCGCATTATCGCGTTCGCGCTCACGGACCGTCCGAAACAGGAAACTCCCAGCTCCCAATCGGACTAGAAGCTCCCCCCAAGGGATCCTCGAGCGCACCACATTCATACAGTTTTGACACACCGGACGGGGTAGGTGTGTCCAGGGTCGGAGGAACAGATGGATCGAGGCGCTGCTCGCGAAGCCGCGGCCGCAGGTCAGCAGGCGCAGTCCGGAAGTGGAAGCCTCGAGGCGTCGACGCGCGCCGCCAGAAAGGGCACCACCTCGGCCTCGCCAGGGCTCGATTTTCCGCGCTATTTCACACTGCCGGGTGTGGACCCCTTCGACGAAGTCGAATGGGAAGTCCGCTCGGCCGTGATTGGCAACGAAAAGGGCAAGGTCGTCTTTGAACAGCGGGATGTCGAAATCCCGAAATCCTGGTCGCAGCAGGCGACCAACATCGTGGTGTCCAAGTACTTCCGCGGCCAGCTCGGCACCTCCGAGCGGGAGAGCAGCGTCAGGCAGCTCATCGGTCGCGTCGTTGACACCATCACGCGATGGGGCCGCGAGATGGCCTACTTCGCCAATGACGACGCCCTGGAAGCGTTCAGCCACGAGCTGAAGCATCTGCTGGTGTACCAGAAGGCGGCCTTCAACAGCCCCGTCTGGTTCAACTGCGGGTTCGAGAAGGCGCCGCAGTGCTCGGCCTGCTTCATCAATTCCGTCCAGGACACCATGGACTCGATCCTGACGCTCGCGCGGACGGAAGGCATGCTGTTCAAGTTCGGCTCCGGCACCGGCAGCAACCTCTCGGCCATCCGGTCGTCGCGGGAGCTGCTGGCGGGCGGCGGCACGGCCAGCGGGCCGGTGTCGTTCATGAAGGGCTACGACGCGTTCGCAGGGGTCATCAAGTCGGGCGGCAAGACGCGCCGCGCGGCCAAGATGGTGATTCTCAATGCCGAGCACCCGGACATCGTCGAGTTCATCAACTGCAAGGTCGAGGAAGAGAAGAAGGCCTGGGCGCTGATTGACGCCGGCTACGACGGGTCCTTCACGGGCGTGGCGTATGGCTCGGTCTTCTTCCAGAACTCGAACAACTCGGTCCGTGTGCCTGACGACTTCATGCGCGCCGTGCTGGATGACGGCGAGTGGAAGACCAAGGCCGTGCGCGACGGCGAGGTGCTGGACACCTACAAGGCGCGCGACCTGATGCGGCAGATCGCCCAGGGCACCTGGGTGTGCGGCGACCCTGGCATGCAGTTCGATACGACAGTGAACGACTGGCACACCTGCCCGAACACTGACCGGATCAATGCCAGCAACCCGTGCTCGGAGTACATGTTCCTGGATGACTCGGCGTGCAACCTGGCGTCGATCAACCTGATGAAGTTCGTCAAGAACGACGGCGAGCTGGATGTGGCGGCGTTCAAGAGCGCCTGCCGCACGCTGCTGACGGCGCAGGAAATCATTGTTCCGAACGCGAGCTACCCGACCAAGGCCATCGAGAAGAACTCGAACGACTACCGGCCGCTGGGACTTGGCTATGCCAATCTCGGCGCGCTGCTGATGTCGCGTGGCCTGCCCTATGACAGCGATGAGGGCCGTGCCTATGCCGGTGCGATCACCGCCGTCATGACCGGCGAAGCCTACGCGCAGTCGGCGCGGATCGCCCGCGACCATGGCGGACCGTTCGCCGGCTATGAAAAGAACCGCGAGCCGTTCCTCCGCGTGATGCGCAAGCACCGCGATGCGGTGTCCGAGATCAACGGCAAGTTTGTGCCGGCGGACCTGCATGCCGCGGCGAAGCAGGCGTGGGACGACGCGGTCGAGCTGGGCGAGGATTTCGGCTACCGCAACGCCCAGGCGACCGTGCTGGCGCCGACCGGCACCATCGGCTTCATGATGGACTGCGACACGACGGGCGTGGAGCCGGACATCGCGCTGGTGAAGTACAAGAAGCTGGTTGGCGGCGGTCTGATGAAGATCGTCAACCAGACTGTGCCGATGGCGCTCGAGAAGCTCGGCTACACGCAGCCGGAAGTGGATGCGATCGTGCACCACATCGACGAGCAGGAAACCATCGAAGGCGCGCCGTTCCTGAAGGCGGAGCATCTGGCCGTGTTCGACTGCGCCTTCAAGCCGGCCAAGGGCGAGCGCTCGATTCACTACATGGGCCACATCCGGATGATGGGCGCCACGCAGCCCTTCATCTCTGGCGCCATCAGCAAGACGGTGAACGTGCCGCGCGAGGCGACGGTGGAAGACATCGAGCGCGCCTACATCGAGTCGTGGCGCCTTGGCGCCAAGGCCATCTCGATCTACCGCGATGGCAGCAAGCGCACGCAGCCGCTCAACACGTCCAAGGCCGGCGTGGCGGATACCCGCAACGCCACCGGCGCCGTCAGCGACAGCGTGCGGGATGCCGTGCGCGAAGTGGTGAAGGTGGTGGAGCGTCCGCGCCGCCGCCGGCTGCCGGATGAACGGCAGTCGATCACGCACAAGTTCGACATCGCTGGCCACGAGGGCTACATCACGGTGGGCCTGTTCGAGGACGGTACTCCGGGCGAGATTTTCCTGACGATGGCGAAGGAGGGCTCGACCATCTCGGGCTTTGCCGATGCCTTCGCGCAGGCCGTCTCCTACGCGCTGCAGTACGGCGTGCCGGTGCAGGCGCTGGTCAGCAAGTTCAGCCACGCGCGCTTCGAACCGTCCGGGATGACCAAGAACCCGGAAGTGCGCTTTGCCAAGTCGATCGTCGACTACATCTTCCGGTGGATGGCCACCAAGTTCATGTCGCCCGACGCGCAGTACCGCGCCGGCGTGAACATGAAGGAAGAGCCGGTTGCGGCGGACGCACCGAAAGCGGAGGCTCAGGCTGTCGTGTCGGCGCCAAAGGTCGAAGCCGAGGTGAAGTCGTCCAGGGGGTCGGAGTTCGCGGCCATCCAGAACCAGGAAGACGCACCGCCCTGCAGCACCTGCGGCAGCATCATGATCCGCAGCGGCGCCTGCTACAAGTGCGCCAACTGCGGCACCACGAGCGGCTGCGCGTAACCATCACGTCAGCCCTGGGCTGACGCGTCGGGACGACCGGGGAAGACAACGGAGGGCCAGCGAGTGCTGGCCCTCCTCGTGTGTACGGACATGGCGCTCAACTTCCGCGTTGAGGCTGTCGGAGTCGCGGAGTAATCCAGGGCCTTCCTCAGACCGGGGCTGGGCAGACTCGATTCCTGTACACTCGCGTGCCGGTGGCATGGCCTATGTGGAACTGGTTGACCGGAAAGCAGAAACGCGGGGAGTTGCCGACCTACGCCCAGCTCGAGCGGTTGTCCAGCCGGACGATGCCAGCCGAACTGGTACGGGAGGAAGCCTCTGAAGAGTCGGAAGAACGGCGGTTGGCCATCGCTGACGAGCTGCGCCACTCGAATCACGTGACTGTCGAGGCGGCCCCCATCTTCGTTTCCCTGGAGCTGTCGCCAGCGCCAAGCGTCATTGGATTCGACCTGCCATTCGACGAAGGACGCTGCCTGCCTGTGTTCACGTCGCCTCTTCGCGCCGCAGACTATCGCCGCCTCCTCGTGGCGCCTCCCCTGCCAGTGATGTATCGCGTGTCCACGCCGGCACAGCTGTTCGAAAAGCTCAACGACGTCAGGAGAATCGGTTTTGTCTCCTACACAGTCGACCGGTGTCCACGGTGCCGCAGGTATTTCGCCGCGCCACTCGACTCCATCGCGTCACCGGAGACGCTGCTCGCGATGTGGATCGGCGCCACGTCATATTGGCGCGTTCGCGCGGAACTGTATCTCAAGCATGCGCTGCTCTGCGCACAGGCCGGACAGCTCGACGAGGCGCGGGATGTGGCACTGGAGATGGTGGGCCATGTGACGCAGGAGATGCCGAGGGTCCATCTCCTGCTGGGCGCGCTGGGAGTGGCGCGCGGCGAGCCGGACCTGGTGGACGATGCCCGGCGGTTTCTCCAGTACCTCAAGCACGAGCCGTGGGCTCGTGAGCTGGAAGCCATTGTGGACGCCGGTCGGGTCAACTTCGAGAATCTGCCGTAGGTACAAGGCAGTTACGACCGGAAGGGAACGACGGCATCCTGAAGAGCCTCGTCCAGAGGATCTGCCTCCATCACCGGCAATGAGCCAATCCGGCGAGCAAGGTGGGCTGTGCGGTTCCGGGGCTCCGGATCATGTCCATCATGTCCCGATAGTGGCCGCGTGCACGGCCAGCGGGAGGGGCCATTGCCGTCGCAATCATCGACATCGCAATCTGCCCGACGGTGATCGACCTGCATGTCGCCGGCGTCACCAGCGAAAGCAGCGGCAGCGTCTTCTCGAGAATCCACGGCGTGTGCTGCGACCCGCGGTGCTCTTCGAGGGTGAGCGTTGCGGTTCCCGCCCCGACGCCCAGCACAGCGAACCCCTCCGCCTCGCCGTCGAGCTCGCGCAGCAGTTCGCGGAGCAGTGGAGCCCCGACTGAGCCGAAGGCACCGAGGACCATGGCCGTACGTGTCCGCAACATGGATTCCCAGGCTCCGCGTGGACAGGAGATCCTGTCCCTGGGAGCGGCCGGAGTCTGCGCGCAGGGTCGACGTGTGGCTGCTGCTCCACGCCGAACGCCAGCCGCACGTTGCCGGGGCCGGTTGCGCGCTGAGCGCGTAGACGAAGCCGGCGTCCGACCCGGGATGGCACGTGCCCCAGCAGTCCTCCCGCCATGGGGGTATGCAACTGGCAGCGGGTGGGCGTAGGATGCCGATGACTATGTTCCTGCTACGCATAGGTGCTGTTGTTTCCGGGCTGGTGGCTCTCTGGGTGGGCCTGGGCGCCTCACAGGTCGCGACACCGGCCCCGACTGGCGCGGTCCCGGCTTTCACGGGCACGCTGGACGACCCCGGTATCCGCTATCTCACGGGCCCCCTCGCCAACGATGTCGACCGCCTCAATCAACAGCTCGAGGCTGGTCGTGCACGCGTGACGTTCGAGGGGCGGAGCGGCTATCTCAAGTCAGTCCTTGCGGCGCTGAAGGTGCCAGTGGACTCCCAGATGCTGGTCTACTCGCGGGCAAGCTTTCAGGGCCGCCTCATATCCGAGGGCAGTCCCCGCGCGATCTACTTCACCGACACCACGCAGGTGGCCTGGGTCAGGGATGCCGACGTCCTCGAGATTGCCACTCAGGACCCCGAGCGCGGCACGGTGTACTACACGCTCCGCCAGGACGCCAACGACAAGCCGCGCTTTCAGCGGGCCACCGTGTGCCTGGGCTGCCACCGCACGCGTGGCACCCATGAAACCCCCGGCCTGGTCCTGTTCAGCGCCCTGAGGCTCGACACTGGCGGCTTTGGTCCTGCCGCGTACATGACGCCGTCGACGCCGTTTGACGAACGCTTCGGCGGCTGGTTTGTGACAGGCGCCTCGGTCCCGGCAGGCCACCGCGGAAACGATGCGGCGGCGCTGGCCGGGCGTCCCCTGCCGATCCTGTCGGTGGACGGCCTCTTCGATCGCGACGGCTATCCTGGCAGCACGAGTGACGTCGCGGCGCTCATGGTCTTTACCCACCAGACCCACGTCGTGAATCTCCTGGTGCGGGCGAACTGGGCCGCCAGGTCTGCGCGACAGGGCACGCCAGAGGTGCAGGACAGCCTGGCCCGTGCGCTCGCCGACGCGCTGCTCTTTGCTGAAGAGACTCCGTTACCGCGGAGCATCAAGGGCACGTCAGGATTCTCGGAGCGGTTTTCCGCGGTTGGACCCATGGATCGGCGCGGGAGAACCCTGCGGCAGCTTGACCTGACGACCCGCCTGATGCGGTATCCGTGCAGCTACCTGATCCACTCTCCGATGTTCGAGGCGCTGCCCGCGGCGATGCGAAGCCGCGTCTACGACCACATGTGGCAGGTGCTGTCCGGTGCCAACGCCGCTCCGAAGTACCGGCACCTGTCACGCGCAGATCGTCAGGCCATCGTGGAAATTCTTCACGATACCCACCCCGGCTGGCCGATGGCCTATGCGCGCGTGACGCAGTAGTCATCCCGTACCACACGCCGGTCAGTGGCGGCCCTGTCCGGCGAACGTCACCGTGTCACGAACAGCGCCCTGTACAGACGTCAGGCCCGTCACCAGCGCCCGCTCACGCGGAGACGCCAGGCGAACGGGCCTGTCAGTTGTACGACTTACAGTGGGAAGAGTTCGAGCCGGCGGAAGTAGATCTCGCCAGACTCGGACTGGAGCCCGATGCGGCCCTTGGTGAGATTGAGATTGGTGGCCTTGTTGACCGTGCGCCCATTCAGGTTGCAGGTCAGCGTGTCGCCCTTGGCGATGACCTCCATCGTGTTCCACTCGCCATGCGGCTTCTCGGCATCAGTCGGATTGAAGAATCCCTTCTCGTTCTTCCAGTTCGGGTCCTTCCCGTAGTGATTGATGATGTCGAACCGCTTGGTGCCGACGCCCGCCTCGCGCAACACCGGAGGCGCACCGGGCACGTAGTTGAACGCGCGCCCCTTCTCCTCGCCCTCAATGGTGGCCCTGATCGGGTCGTCTCCGGCCAGCAGCACCATGTCACCCACTGAACCCTGGTAGATCTGGCACTGGATCGAGCGCGGCCACATGCCCACCACGGCGGCGTCCTTCTCGCCACAGTGAATCATCAGGCCGCAGTCCATGGCGTCCTTCTCGCGCGGCGGCCACATGCGCTCGCCCCACTTGTACTCGGCCACCACGCGGTAGTTGGTGTACTCCCGCTCGGTGATCAGGGCGCCCACTTGCTCGCCGGAGATGTGGAGCATGCCGTTCTCGACGGAGAAGACCTTCTTGGGGTCGTTGTTCCGGCCCTGACCGATGATGTAGTGGTACCAGCCCGTCAGATCCTTGCCGTTGAGCAGTGTGATGCTGCTCCCGGCAGCCTGCGCAAACGCCTCAGGGTGGGCCACGGAGGCCGTCACCGTCAGGCCCGCAAGGCCGAGGCCCGCGAGAAAGTCGCGACGCGAGGGCAGAGAACCCTCAGTCGTCAGTCGGTCCGATGGATGATCGTTCGTCGCCGTCACCGTGCCCCTCCCTTGTCCGTGGCGCTCTGGCGACACGGGTCGCCCATGATACAGCCGCCGAGCCGGTGGGTTCATGCCCCCGTAGGGGGATATCGGTCCCCAGGTGCCACCCCCGGCTGGTCTTCAGCGGACGCCGAACGAGAGGAGCACATTGCCGGGCAGGCCACCGCGCAACATGCCATAGCCGGAGTGGAAATACACGCTCCCGTCCACGACCACAGGTCCCGCGCCGTCGATACGGCCTCCCTTCGCGGGGAGCGCGTTCACCGTGTCGTAGTCGCGCACCGTGTCGTGTTCCCAGAGAATGCGACCGTCGGTCGTCCCGTAGGCGCGCATGATGCCGTTGGTCGTGCCCGAGAACACCACGCCGGGGATGGCCGTCACGGCAGCGGACTGTGCCTGCACGCAGACCTGTGTGCCGCACTGGCGGGCCGGTGGCCGCACGTACCAGAGGCGACGGCCGCTTGCGATATCGACAGCGACGAGTCCGCCGGCGACCTCGGGGCCCTTCGTGATGTCGGACGAGGCCACGTAGACGGTGGTGGCGTCCGCGGCCGAGCCAAACTGCAGGCCACCATTGAGGTCGCCCTGCCCGATGCGATGCTCCCACAGCCGCGCCCCACCGCGGTCAGGATCGAACGCCCATGCGATACCCGACTTCTGCCCGACGACAATCACGTCCTTGCCAGACGGCAG
>JAKFYA010000444.1 GCA_021731095.1 Acidobacteriota bacterium
ATCGCCGAAGTTCGAGGACTGCGTGACCAGGTTGGTGACCTGTCCGAACCGGTTCGGGTTCACGTCGTAGTTGCCGCAGATCTGCGACCCACTGGTCGGGAGGTCCGCATGTGTGGGGGCCGTCACGCAGAAGGACGTGAAGTCTGACGCACTGACGGACGTGTTCCGCGTCACGGTGAAGTTACCGAACCAGCGGCGGTAGTAGGCAACCTCAAAGGCCAGCCCGGGCTTGATTTCCTGCTGGACGGAGGCCGTCGCGTGCCAGTTGAAGCCGCGGTTCCCGAAGCCGGTGAGCACATCATCCGCGTAGGTGGTCACCACGTTGAGGGTACCGAAGCGGTTGTTGTTGATCGTGCCGCACTCGCCGTTCGCCGTCAGGGTCTTCAGGTCGCAGTCGGGCACATAGTTCCCGTTCGCGTCAGCCCAGGTGCGCGTGGCATTGGTCACCATGGCAAAGGCCGGATTCACGGCGAACGCTGTGCCCGGACCGACGGGCGACAGGTACTTGCCGATGGACGCCTTCACGGCCGTCTTGCCATTGCCGAAGACGTCATAGGCGGCGCCGAAGCGGGTGGTGACGTCCTTGAAGTTCGGCAGGTTCGTTCTCGCCGTCACCTGCAGGGGGCCAACGAACTGGCCACCGGGGCGCGTCTGATCCGGATAGCCACCACGCACCTGGTCATACCGAAGCCCCAGATTCACCGTCAGCTTCTTCATGGTCCACTGGTCCTGGGCGTAGAGACCCATGTTGAGGTTGATCTCATTGAGCATGGCCCCCGGCGACGCCCACTGGGTCAGCGACACCGGCACGCCGTTCCGGAACTGATAGCTCAGATCCTGGTTCACGTAGACGTTCGGGTAGTACTGGACGCCGCGCAGCATCTGCGCGCCCATCTTGAAGGCATGCGAACCCGTCACGTACGAGACCGTGCCCTTGCCGTTGTACTGCCCCATGTCCTCATCGGTGCCGTAGGATGCGGCTCCGAGACCCGATGGCGCGGCGTAGGAGTTGTACATGAGGTTGGTGGTCAACTCGGTGACCGAGATATCCGTGGACTTCACGCCTTCCCACGCGGGACCCGGGTCCGTCTTGTTGTAGAGCCGGGAGAACCCGCCTTCGAACAACATCCGGTTGGTTTTGGGATAGTTCCAGGTGACCTGGGTGAGGTTCATCGGGTAGTAGGGATAGTCCACAGCCGCCTCTGGCGTGACCGTGCCCTGCTCGAGGTAGTAGTTGCACTGGCAGTTGCGCTGGAAGCCGTTGTAGATGTTCAGCTTGTTCTTGGCGTTCAACTGCCAGGTCACGCGCACACTGTTGTCGCGCTGGTAGTAGTCCGAGTACCCGCGCTTGTCCGGATCAGGCGTGTAGAACAGGCTGTTCGGGGTCTTGTTGTAAAACGACCGCGGAATGTATTCCTGCGACCCCCACCACCGGTGCGCCGTGTAGAACCAGACCCGGTCCTTCATGATCGGGCCGCCGACGCCGCCGCCCCAGTCATAGATCTTCTTCGCCTCAGCGGCAGCCGTGACACCGCGTGTGCGCAGGAAGTCGCTGACATTGGTCGCCTGGAACGCGCCACTCGTCGCCGTTCCGAGGAAGTAGTACTTGAACTCGTTGCCCCCGTCCTTCGGGACCACGTTCACATGCACGCCACCGTTCTCCGCCTCGGCCGTCATGCCGCTGGTCTGGACCACGGTTTCCTGAACGGCTGCCTGGTTGACGAGGAACTGGCGGCTGCTGCCGCCGCCGTCACCGATCATGTTGTTCATGACCATGCCGTCGAAGTTCTGCCGGCCGTCGGTGTCACGGCTTCCGTGAATGCGCATGAAGCCGTACTGGTCGTTCCGGTTGCCGCCGACGTCCTGAAGCCCGGAGCCCACGGCTGCGCCGACCGTCATGGCCGCGAAACCGGATACACCGCGCGAGGTGGGAATGGCTTCCAGTGTCTCCTGCTTCAGCACCTGCTGCGTGCGGACGTTCTGGATGTCGACCACCGGACTGGCCCCGGTCACGGTGACCGTCTCCTCCAGTGCGCCAATCTTCATGTCGCCGTTTGCCTGCGCCGTGAACCCGGTCGACAGGACGATGCCTTCGCGCTTGTAGGTGCTGAAACCACCCAGCGTGAAGGTCACCGCATAGGTGCCCGGGCGCAAGTCGATGATCTTGTAGTTCCCCTGGTCGTCCGTCACCGCGGTCCGGACCTTTTCAATCAGCGCCGGGCTGGACGCCTCGACGGTGACGCCCGGGAGGACCGCCCCGGTCGTGTCCTTCACCACCCCGGCGATGGCGCCGCTGGTGGCGCTCTGCGCCATGACCGGCAATGGTGTGGCCAGTGCCACACACAGACCTAGCAATCGTAGACTTCTCACGTCGCCCCTCCTGTGAATGCCGACACGCAACCGCACGCGCAGTTGTCCTGCGGGACCGGATTGTCGGTGTCATGCCCGGCGCTGGCAAGTGGTTACCAGGTGGTAACGTCGCCCAGAGGTCGGTCATGGTAGGGTTGCCGCGTGCTCGCCTTCCCGGACCCCAACGGCCTGCTCCGCAGAGCGCTCCATCGTGTGGGCGACAAGTGGACGCCAGACCTCATCCGACTGTTGGCCCTGGGCCCCCGCCGGTTCTCGCACCTGAGCCTGGAACTCGCCGTGGCGCCCAAGGTGCTGGCCAGCACCCTCCGTGGACTGCAGCAGGACGGATTCGTCACCAGGCTCGAGTCCCCGGCCATGCAGCGTCAGGTGGCCTATGGCCTCACACCGCTCGGCCACGGGCTGGACCGGCTCCTCGACGACATGGAAGGGTGGGCCGAACGACATCGGCATCTGTCTGGCAGTACAGGAACGAAGCGCGTCACTGCCAGGGACGCGCAGGAGCGACCCGGACGGGCCATGGCACCTCACGCGCCGCTCGAGGCTGAACCGACCCACCTCTGCCTGACCGTGCGGGACATCACCAGTGCCGGCCGGGCATTTGCCAGGGTGTTCGGCCTGGCACAACAGACCGCGGAACACGGCGCCGTCACCGGCCCCCAGGGGATGAGCGGTGGCATCTCCCACTGCTCGTTCCGGCTCGCCAACTTCGCCGTGGAGCTGATTCAGCCAGAGTCGGGACACAGCCCGTTCCGGGACTTCCTCGACACCTTCGGTGACGGTGTCCACCACATCGGTCTGCGGGTTCTGCGAGGCTTTGACAGCAAGATTCGTCACATCGAGGATCGCGGTGGGCGGTGGACGCTAGGCAGCGTGGCCGACGGCTACATCTTCTTTGACCTGACCGAGCAGCTCGGCTCGACCATCGAACTGGTCGTCCCTGACAAGGATCGGTTCTCGTCTCGCCCCTGCAGCATGCGGCGACCTGCCGGACTCGGCACGCACGCACTGGGTCACATCGGGGTCATCGTGCGGGACGTGGAGGAGGCCGCGCGCCAGTACGCGGCGGTCCTGGGCATTCACACCTCGCCGGTCCGCACCATCGAACCCGGCTTTCTCGGCCGACGCAGCGGAAGCGGTCAGGCCCGCACCGTCAGCATGCGTCAGAAGGGCGTGCCACTGGTCCTCATCGAGCCGGTGGGCCCGGGGCCGTGGCGCGACTTTCTCGACGCACGCGGCAACGCCGTGCACCACATCCAGTTCAATGTGGGCGACCAGTTTGAAGCGCTTGTGAAGAGTCTCCGGAGACTCGGAGGGAGGCAGGTGCTGGGGCGCGCGGGGCTTGACTACGCCCACTTCGACTTCACGCAGGACTTCGGCCTGATCGTCGGCCTGACGGGCACCGGCGGCACAGGCCGCCGGCGCCCCATCACGTCCTCGACAGGCGACTAGAGGCCGGAGAGCCCCTGCAGACGTCCGGTGCTGTCGCCGATGCGCTGGATGGGCACACCGACCAGGTCCAGGAGCGACTCCAGCAGGTTGCCCTGCGGCGTGTAGTCGCGCATGTTGAACGCGAGGTGACGTCCGCCCTTGATCTTGCCGTGGCTGTGTCCAACCAGAATGCTGGGCAGGTCGAACGGATCGTGGCTGTTGGGTTCACCCAGGCCGGCACCGTAGAGAACGGTCACATGGTCGAGCAGCGAACCGTCGCCATCGGGCGTCGTGCGGAGCTTTTCGATGTAGTAATCGAGCAACTGCACGTGGTAGGCATCGATCTTGGCCTTCTGCGAAATCTTCTCCTGATCACCGCCGTGATGCGACAGGGTGTGGTGGGCCGAGCTGATGCCCAGATGCGGATAGGCGCGCGGGCTCTGCTCGCGGCTCATCTGGAAGGTGATGACCCTGGTCACGTCTCCCTGATAGGCCAGCGCCTGCAGGTCAAACATGAGCTTGACGTGGTCTTCGAACGCGCCGGGAATATCGACAGGCCGCTCGGGCAGCGTGATGCCCAACTCGGCGCTCCGCGCCTCGGTTCTGGTGATGCGTCCCTCGATGTCACGCACCGACGAGAGATACTGATCCAGCCGCTGCTGATCTGCGTGCCCGAGTGACTTCGCCAGGTCCGAGATGCGTCCGGTCACCGAGTCGAGAATGCTCCGGTTGGTGCGCAGCTCTTCCCGTTCCTCGGCCGGTGTTCCGCCGTCACCAAAGAGGCGCTCGAACACGACGCGGGGATGCGTTTCCATGGGCATCGGCGTCGTGGCATCGCGCCAGCACAGCGTGTTCTGATACACGCAGCTGTAGCCGGCCTCGCAGTTGCCCACCATCTTCTCGTTCTGCTCGATGGCGATTTCGAGCGACGGAAGCGGCGTGGACTTGCCCAGCACGGCGGCGGCGATCTGATCAGCCGTTCGCTCGGCCCGGACATCGGCGCCTTCGGTCTGCTTCACATGCACCCCGTTCAGCCACGCGCCAGACGCACGCGAGTGCGGGCCTGGGGGGTCGCCCATCGGATCAGCCTGACGATGCGCCAGCCCCGAGATCAGGGTGATGTCCTTCCGGTGACGCTCCAGCGCCCGGAGAGACGGGGTGAACTCGAAGTCGGTGCCAGTCCCCTTCGGCACCCAGAAGTTCCGCATATACCCGTTGGGGGTGTAGACGAACCCGAGACGGGGAATCGGGGCGGCGGCAGTCTTGGCCTGGGCCGTCAACGCAGGGACCATGGCGTCCAGAATCGGCAACGAGACGACGGTTCCGACACCTCGCAGGAACGTCCGACGCTGGAGCGCGCGCTTCGTGATGAACATGAGTCTCTCTCCTACCGGCTGGCCGAGGTCTGCGTCGGCACCGGCGTCTGGGCTGCGGCCTGACGCATCTGGAACGGCGTGCTGTTGACGATGCCGAGAATGAACGATGAGAACCGGTAGCCGTTCTTCTCGGCATCCCGGACCACGGTGCGCACCGCCGGCGCATCGTAACCTTCCAGTCCTCGACCAAGCGCGTAAATCATCAGCTTCTCGGTGAGGGCATTGAGGAACACCGACGGGTCCGCCACCAGCGCGGTCCGGAGGCCGGCCACACCCTGGAACGTACTGCCATCTGGCGTCGACCCTTCCGAGTCCACCAGATTGCCGTTCTCGTGCGTGCGCCAGGCCCCGGTGGGATCGAAGTTCTCCAACGCGAATCCAAGCGGGTCCATCACCTTGTGACAGCTGGCACACACCGGATTCCGGCGATGCTGCTCCATCCGCTGACGCAGAGTGCCCTTCACAGGCGTGGCGTCCAGCGAAGGCACGTTGGCAGGAGGAGCCGGAGGCGGCGCGCCCAGCAGATTCTCCAGCACCCACTTCCCGCGCACGACCGGCGAGGTGCGGTTGGCCTGTGAGGTCACCGTCAGGATGGAGCCCTGACCGAGGAGGCCGCCGCGGCGCCCGTCCTTCACGGTGACACGTCGGAACTCACTGCCATAGATGCCGGGAATTCCGTAGTGACGGGCGAGGCGCTCGTTCAGGAAGGTGTAGTCGGCGCTCAGCAACTCGACCGCATTGCGGTCTTCCTTGATGATGCTGCCGAAGAACAGTTCAGTCTCGCGCTGGAACGACAGGCGCAGGTTCTCATCGAAGTCCGGGAACATGCGCGTGTCCGGCAGGGCCACCTTCACGTTTCGGAGGCGCATCCACTGACCACCGAAATTCGAGACGAGTGCCTCAGCCTTCGGGTCGGCCAGCATCCGCTTGACCTGACGGGCGAGCATCCCCGGTTCCCGGAGCCGGCCGGCGGTAGCCAGGCTCAACAAGGTGTCGTCCGGAATGGAACTCCAGAGGAAGAAGGACAGGCGCGAGGCCAGCTCGAGGTCTGTCAGCCGATAGGGCGCGTCCACTTTGGCCGTGGCAGGCTGACGCTCGACACGGAACAGGAAGTCGGGACTCGACAGCACACGCTGCAGCGCGACACGTACGCCCTTCTCGAAACCACCGGTGGCTGCGCCGCTCTTGTAGAAGACCATCAGCGCATCCACTTCGCCGGCGGCGACCGGCCGGCGATAGGCCCGCTTGGCCACGGTACCCAGGATGCGTCTGGCACACGGTGCCTCGTCGGCCTTGCCGGTCGGGCGGCAGACGAAGATGCGGCGGCGGCTTGGCGTATCGCCGGGGCCTGTTGCCTTCAGGGGGCCCGTGAAGGACACCATGGCCACATAGGGCCCCGCGTAGCCGCCCAGCCGGGCGTGCTTGAACAACGACACGCTTGGCGGACGCTGATACGGAGCCAGAATGTCTTCCGGCTGCGCCACCGTGGTCTCGAGGAACGTCACCACGACATCGCGCAGGCCCCCTTTCACGGGCACCCGGACGTCATAGGTGGTCGTGGCTTCGTCGTCGTTGCCGACCGCCTTGATCTGCTTGACCTTCTCGTAGAACACGCGCTCGCCGTCAATCGTCACTTCGACGAAGTTCGTTTCGTTCTCGGAGACGCCGAACCCGGTCACAGTCTGGAACCGGATGAGGTACTCACCATCGACCGGGAAGTACCGTCGTACGCGACTTCCACCGCGGGTGCCGACCGGGAACCCGTCCAGCTGTCCGTCCTGAGACAGGTCGGGCGGCACCATGGTGGTCTCGCCATAGGCAGGCAGGGTCACATCGCCTACCGCAGCACGGCTGATCTTCCGGGCCGCGGAGAGATACCGCTCCAGATGCGTGGGTGACATGCCCAGCACGCCGGCGATGTTGTCGAAGCCATAGCTCGCGTCGTCTGTCGGGAGCATCTGGTCGATGTCCATTCCCTCCAGCGCAAGCAGGTCGCGAATGGCGTTCCGGTACTCGACACGGTTGAGACGGTGCAGGCCTTCCGTGCGTCCGGCGTTGGGACGGGCCGTGGCTGCCGCGTCCAGCTCGCGCTCGAAGAACCCGGCGAGCGACTTGTAGACGCCCTTGTCGGGCCGTGGAGAACCCACGGGCGGCATCGAGGCCGCGTGCAGCTTGCGGATCACCTTTTCCAGTGGGGCAGCAGAAGCACCCAGGTTCTGGAAGTCCACCGTGGCCAGCGACAGACCGGCGGTCTTCATCCGGTCGTTGTGGCAGGTAACACAGTACTTGTCGATGGTCGCCTTGGCATCGACGGCCGTCAGGGGCGTAGCAACGGGTGGTGCTGCGGCGACGGCATTCGAGCCGCTGGCCAGCAGCCCGCCAACGATGAACGCAGCAAGCATGACTCGCATCTGTAATCCTTCCCTTGCAGGGTCCGCGAACGTGCTAAAAGTATCGCTTTCAGGACCGAATCGCCTATCACCTATTTGGGCTAGCCGACTGGCAGCGAGGGGAACGATGACGCGAGGTGAACTGGCCGAGGCGGCCCGACGCTCAGACCTGCCGGTGGTGGAAGCCCTGTTGGCAGCTGGAGCCAACCCGGCGCATCGGAGATGGTGCACTGGCTGACGGCCAGAGGGTGGCGCTCGACCTGAAATCGGCCAAGGGCCTCACGCCGTACCACATCGCTGGCGGGCTCGACAGTGGTCAGTTCCATGCCTGGCCCGAGACGGCCAAGGCCATCGTCCAGGTGGGCGCCAACGCGCCTCCGCGCTCAGAACCGCAGCAGCTTGTTCACCTTGACGGCCAGTGCGCGGTTCAGGAAGGTTGATGAGCGTCCAGGCACGAGCTCGGTATTGTTCTCGTCCGTGTACACCACGAACAGCTCGCTGCCCGGAATGTACTCCCACCGCCAGCGGAAATTGGTGCTGACGCTCTTCGTGCTGGAGTTGTACTGCACGATGCCGCTGACATACATGCGTGGTGAGAACGTGTAGTTCACGCGAGTGCGGACCACGCGGGCCGTCAGGGACCCGTAGTCGAAATCAAACCAGTTGATGGAGGCGCTCGGCTCCAGCGAGAACTGCGGCGTGACCTGCACGCGCCCACCACTGATGGTGACGGCGCGCTGGGTGCCGTCGTAGTAGGTCCCCACCAGCGCTGAGACGCTGCCGCTGATCTTCCGTTGTGAGCCGAAGCCGTAGAGGGCCGTCACGTTCTGGAAGTCATAGGCGCCGGGCTTGATGGTTGGCCCTCCGACGAGCCGGAACGGGGCGTCGAGCCGGTCGTGAATGCGATGGAACGTCACGTTGGCGCGGTCTGACCGTTGGAACTCGGTGTTGAAGCTGGCTGCCAGATCCCGCGTGATGAGGTCGCCTGCATTATTCTCGATGAACTCGAGCGACGAATCCAAGGTGAACTGACGCACGGACTTCACCCGCTTCCTGGGCCTCGGGCTGAAGCGGGGCGACACCACCGTGCGCCTGATGTCGGGTCGCTGCACGAACCCGACCTCCGGGTTGTAGTCCTTGCCCACGAACAGGTGGTCAATCTCGAGGCCGTACTTGTCCGCGTTGTAATCGAGCCTGGCCTGGTAGCTCAGTTCGCTGGCCTGCGCTCCGCTTGTCACGCTGCGCGCGAGATAGCCATTCAGATTGACGTTGTCGAAGAACGAAAAGGCGCCATCCGCGCCCAAGGCGTGATTGGCATGCCCGGGAGCCCGGATGGACTCGGACCGTCCGGTAAACATCGCCCCGACGATGCTGCGCCGGAGCAGGTCGCGGCGGACCCGGAGCACGGTGAAGTTGGTGCGTTCGGTCCGCGAGGTCTCCTCCGCATCCGTCTCCATGTTGAGCGCGCCCACCGTGGTCTTGCCGACGCGACCCGTGAGACGACCGCCAGCGATGATGGGAATCACCCGTCCGCGATTCAGCCCGATCTGCCGGCTGAAGAAGAGGTCCGGCACAATGCCTCCCACCGGCACGCTGCCCCGGAGAAAGTTCGGGCGGGCGAACTCGAAGATGCCGCGTCCTTCGAGGAAGAACTCGCGCTTCTCCGGAAAGAACAGGTTGAAACGGGTGAGGTTGATCTGCTGCTCATCCACTTCCACCTGCGCGAAGTCCGTGTTGTAGGACACATCAAGGGTGAGGCCCTTGGTCAGGCCGTACTTGATGTCGACGCCGGCATCCGCCTCTCCCTTCTTCGAGACAACGGGGGTCGCCGCGCGGTCGGACCGCACGCCACCAATGGCGTAGGGCTTGATGTCCAGGTTGCGGTTGTTGGTGGGCGCTTCGAGGCCCACCAGGGTTGCGGCCCTGGAGACGCGCAGCCAGGCGCCGGCACCTTCCGTCGGTGGTAGCGCCGTCAGGTACGCGAACTCGTTGCGCTTCCGGATGCTGCGCCGCACGTTGAAGCCCCAGACCTGCTCGGTACCCGGGCGGTAGCGGATCGACTTGAACGGAATCTTCATCTCGACCGTCCACCCCTGCTCGAAGATGTCCGTGCGGATGTTCCAGACGGGGTTCCAGTCCTGGTTGGAGTTGCCCTCATTGGTCAACTGCAGGTCGCGCATCGCGCCGAGCGGATTGACGAAGAAGATGTAGCCGTTGTGATGGTCGAAGAAGGTGTCGATGACGACGCCGAAGTTGTCGTTACTGGAGATCTGGTTGTTGTCGCGGCGCATTTCGTTGGCCACCAGCGCCTTGGCGCCGCCGCTATCCCAACAGCGGGCCGACACGTAGAAATTGTCGTCGTCGAAGAAGACCCATATGTCAGTCTTCTGTGAGGACGCCTTGCCCGCATCCGGCTGGTTCTGGATGAGTCCTGAGAAGGACTTGACGCTGGAGTAGACCGCTTCGTCGAGATGACCGTCGAGCTTCAGCCCCTCGACGCGGGAGGCACGAACCGTCACCCCGCCGCTGCCATCACGGGCGATGACCTCCGGGGCCACGGGCGCCGGCGGCCCCATCGGCGCCAGCGGCGACGCTCCCCGCGACGGCACTCCCGGTGACTGCGCCGACGACACGGACACGACACCCAGCAGCACCGCTGCAGCCAGACCTACCCGAACGAACCTCATGCGCACCCCTGCTCCGATCGCCGACATCCGCGGAATTAGCGAGCTGGATTATAGTTAAGCCGACCGCCGTGGAACACCTGATCAAGCAGTACACGCTCGACGCTGGCGCCCTCGAAATCCAGTACATCGAGGAATCGTTCGGGGAATTTCCGCGCAAGAAGACGGCGACCGAGATCATGCGCCGGCTTGGCGACCGTGATTTCCTGATCCTGATGGCCGAGGCGCCCCTGTCTGACGATCCGATGGGCACCGTGGTCCCCGTGTCGTTCAAGGTCGTCCACGAACTACGGGCTCACGAGACGGATCCGAAGCTGGCAGACCTGGTCGCACGACTCCGCGACGCCATCGAGTTTGAAGGCAGGAAGATCCTGTACAGCTGGATTGGCGGCACCCGGAGCGACTGGCGTGGCCAGGGCCACTTCCGGGCGCTGACCGAGGAAACCGAGGTCTGGGCGCACTCCGCCGGGTATCACGAGGTTCTGGTCAAGACCAAGAACCGCTTCTACGACATGCGTGGCACCCTGGATACGCTCGAGTTCGACGTCGTGAAGTTCGAGCCGCATCAGACAGACAACCGGGAATCCAAGGTCTATCTGAGCAAGCGACTGACCTCGGATGTGCTGCGGGGACACACCAGCCGCCGCACCCTGACCCGCGCCTGACCTAGGGCAACAGGGCCGTCAGGCCCCGCACCAGCCGCCCGAGCCCTGCCTCGACCGTCGACCGGTCCAGGGCGCCATAGGCCACCCGCACCGCGGCTCCGTCCGAGATGCCAAAGGCCGTGCCGGGAATGACGGCCACCTGATACTCGCGAATGAGGCGCTCCGCCAGGCTCATCGGGTCCACGTCCGCCCTGAGCCTGACCAGGCAATAGAAGGCCCCCTCCGAGCGAGGCGGGGCACAGCGGTCACCGAGCGCCTGCAGGCCATCCAGCACCATCGTGCGCACGCCCTCCAGTTCGCGGACGAATCGCTCGCAGTAGCCACGACCAGCCGCCATCGCAACCGCGGCCGCCGCCTGCGTGACCAGTGGCGGACAGATGAGAATGGTGTCCTGGCACTTCATCAGTGCCCCGGCCAGATGGGCGGGATACGCCAGATACCCGATACGCCACCCCGCAAACCCGTATGCCTTCGACAGCGAGAAGAGCGAGATGGTGTGACCGGCGGCACCAGGCAGCGCCCCGGGCGATGTGTGCGGCACGCCGCCATACGTGAAGTACTCGTACGCTTCATCGGAGATGTGGTACAGCCCGCGGGCCCGGCACAGGGCGTTCACGGCTGCCACGGCGTCCGCCGCGTAGACGGCACCGGACGGATTGTTGGGCGAGATGGTGACAATGGCCCTGCTGCGCGGCGTGATGGCCGCTTCGAGCGCCGCGAGGTCGAGCTGGTAGTCGGGCGTCGTGGCGACGGGCACAGCCTTGCACCCGGCCATCTGGATGGCCATCTCCTGATTGAAGTAGTACGGCACCGGCAACAGGATCTCGTCCCCCGGGCTCGTGATGGCCAGCACCGCATGCATGAATCCCATGTTCGAGCCAGCGGTCACCATGACCCGTGTCCCGGCGCCCACCTCGATACCGTTCTCGTCGTGGAGCTTCCGACCGATCTGCTCTAGCAGGGCCGGCATGCCGGCGCCGGCATTGTAGCGATGCGAGACCGGGTCACCGGCGGCGCGCCGGGCGGCCTCGATCGCCTCGGGTGGCGGACCGTAGTGGACGATGCCCTGACCGAGCGAGATGGTACCGGGCGTCTGGCGGATGAGCGACCCGATCACGTCGATGACCGGCGTCTGGACGGCGTCCATGCGGGACGGCTGGGGCATGAGCTGAGGCATAGCGGGACCGAGGAGGCACTATACCGGAATCGTCGGCGAGGCGGCATGGGCGCGTGTATGCTGTGCCGCATGTTGCTGCTTCACCTGCGGGCCTTCACAGCCGCGCTGCTGGCCATGTCAGCCCTGCTCACGTCGACGGCCGCGCAGACGCCACTGGTCTATCCGCCGCCACTCATCCAGGGCGGGGGGGCCGTGCAGCTCGGCCGGCACACCTGGGTCATGCCCGACCGGGACGTGACGCTGGTGCCGAACGTCGGGATCGTGGTCGGCCGGACCGCCACGCTGGTCATCGACACCGGCATGGGCTCGCGCAATGCGCGAACGATCCTCGCCGAGGTAGCCAAGGTCAGCCGCCACTCCAGGCTCTATGTGGTCGTCACCCATACGCACCCCGAGCACATCTCCGGCCTGGCCGCGTTCCCGGCAGGCACGATCTTCATAGCGGCCAAAGCCCAGCAACCAGAGATCGCCGGTTTCATCGAGCGAGGGTTCGGCGGCATGGCGCGGATGTCTCCGTTCATCGGCGAGCTGCTGCAGGACGCAGCCGTTCGCCAGCCCGACCTGGTGTTCGACCGCGAGCATCGCCTGGACCTGGGTGGCGTCCACGTGCGTCTGGAGTGGCTCGGGCCGACGGCGCATTCCCCCGGAGACACGATTGCCGTGGTGGAGGGCGACGGGGTCGTGTTCGCCGGCGACCTCGCTCCGAAGGGCCGCTTCCCCAGCTTCACGCCGTCCTCGACCCGGGCAGGCTATCTGGCGGCGTTCTCCCGGCTTGAGGCGCTGAAGCCAGCAGTCGTGGTGCCAAGCCACGGCCCGACCAGCAGCCTTGCCGTGCTGGCCGAACAGCGGATGATGCTGGAGGCCATGCGCGGGCGTGTGCAGGCGCTGAAGTCCACAGGTTCGACGCGTGAAACCACGACCGGGACGATCGTGGACGAGTTCACGCGCCGCTATCCGACGTGGCGCAACACGGTGCCGAACGAAATTGCTCCCATCGCCCAGGCGCTCTTCGCCGAGTAGACGACCCGGCCGCGTCGCCGCGCTATGATCGGAAGCGTGCCTGCTCCCCTTCGCCTGGCCTTCCTGGGCTGTGGCTTCATCACGCGTGTACATAGCCGCCATCTGCGCGCCCTCGGGTCGGAGGTGCAGCCCGGCTACGCGAGCCG
>JAKFYA010000391.1 GCA_021731095.1 Acidobacteriota bacterium
AGCCGGGACTCATCACTTCGTGGCGTCCTGTCTGACCGGAAGGCCGCGGTCGACCAGCATCTTCATGGCGACGTCTACGGGGACCCGCACCTGTTCCGCGCTGCGGTCTGTCCAGGCGAAGGTCGAGAGCTGAGCCTCTTCCGCCTCGCGGAGATCGGCGAGGTCCTTGCGCGGGTGCGTCTGGAGCCGCGGTTCGGGCGGCAGCCGGTGCTCGATCTGGGCGGCCAGCGGGTACTGCGGCGCCACCGGTGTGGCTTCTCGGGCGTCAAGCATCCGATAGATGCCGAGCACCAGGACACAGGTGGCCACGATGATGACGGTCAGCCCGATCCCGGCCTTGTAGATCGTGCCGGAGTCGATGTCTTCGGAATCGTGGTGGGGCATGCCCACGGGTGCGACGGTTGAATGATGGTGCGTCATGGTGTCAGTGCGCGTGGTGCGCCCGGGTGCCGTCGAGGATCTGGCCGATGGTGTCGTTGAACTGCGGATCGTTGACCGGCAGAATGGCCCGGCTCTTGAGCTGACCGACAAACGCCCACACCCAGATGCCGCCAAGTGCCAGCGGAAGGGTGACGTCCATCCAGCTCATCGAGAAGCCTTCGTGGTGGAACTCGGGGGCGACAAGCCAGAGGAAGTCGACCAGGCGCGCAAACAGGATCAGCAGGGCGACCTTGATGATGCGGTTCGGCTTGCGCTTGGTGCCGCGGAACAGCAGCAGGGTGAAGGGTGCGGCGAAGTGGAAGAAGACGAGAACGGTTGCCAGCACCTTCCAGCTCGTGAACGAGCGGTGCATGTACCAGGCGATTTCGTGGGGGAGATTGCCGGCCCAGATGATCAGGTACTGCGAGAAGGAGAAGTAGGCCCAGATCATCGTGAAGGCCAGCATCAGGTTACCCAGATCGTGGGTGTGCTGCGGCACGATCACGGTGTCCATCGGGGCGCGCCGGCTGAGCCAGACGGTCACGATGGCCATGAGCACGATGGCGGTCAGGCCCTGGCCGCCGATGACGAGCGCGCCATACATCGTCGAGTACCAGTGCGGGTCGAGCGACATCAGCCAGTCGAGCGACGCGAAGGTCATGGTGAGGACGTACAGTACCAGACCGCCGGCGCTGAAGCGCTGCATCCGCTTGGCGAGTTCCGGGCTCGGGCTCTGGTCCTGCTGCAGTCCCCACTTGTTGAGGAGGAACACGATGGCATTCCACACGAGGAAGTAGAAGGCTGCACGCGCCAGGAAGAACGGCACGTTCAGATAGACTTCCTTGTGCTGCAGAATGTGGTCGTGGTGCTCACCTGCGTGCGCGCTTGCCCACGGATAGAGGTGCGTCACGCTGAGCGCGATCGGCAGAAAGAGCACCGTCAGAAGCGGCAGGACGCGCGTGGCCGCGCTGGCGGGTCTGCGAATCAGGACGCCCCACTCGCCGCCTGAGAGCTGATGAACCATGGCCAGGGCCAGCGAGCCCAGGGTGGCACCGAGTACCCACATGTAGCCCATCAGATAGGACTGCATGAACTGCTCGCGGTTCGACAGGAACCCGATGGCGGAGATGACGGCGAAGAGGCCGCCCACCATCAGGGCGCGGGTCTGGATGCCCGACAGCTCGGGAATGGCTTCGCCGGCCGGCTGGGACAGCGCTGCGCGGTTGTGGCTGTGGGATGTCATTGCAGCTTGCTCCGTTCAGCCGCCGGCAGGTCGGCCAGTACCGAGTTCTGGCTCAGTTGCAGGGCCCTGACATACGCGATGATCGCCCAGCGATCAGCCGGCCGGATCTGCGCCGAGTAGTCCGGCATGGCGCCGAAACCGTTGGTGATGACGTCGAAGATATGGCCTGGCGCCGTGGTGCGCAGCCGCTCCTGGTGGAAGGTCGGGGGCCGGCGCAGGCCGCGGCGGACAATCATGCCGTCACCCTGTCCGGTGCGTCCGTGGCACGGGGAGCAGAAGATATTGAACCGTTCCTGGCCGCGGGCCATGACCTTCTCGTCAACCGCGAACGGAAAGACGGTGGCGTCGGCGCCTTCCACCTTGCCGGTGTTGAGCAGGGTGTCTTCGCGGCGGTGACCGCGGGCCACGGTGCCCTCGATCAGCGGACGGGACGCCCGGTCGTCACCGAAGAAGTCGGTGGTCTGGAGCGGTGAGTACTTGGGCTGGTCGTGCATGTCCTGACGGCAGGCAGCGCCAGTCAGGGCAAGCACAAACAGGAACAGGGGCAGCGACTTCTCAATCCTCAACGGTGGTTACCTCGCTGGGATTGAGCGTCTCAAGAAAGCGACGCGTGTTCTCGGCATGGAAATTCGGATCGCGCGCTTCGATGCAGAGGAAGAAGCGCGTGCTGCTCGCCTTGGCGAACGACGCCACGTTGAACACCGGGTGGTACGGCTGCGGGAGCCCGTTCAGCGCCAGCATGCCGAAGACCGCCGTGAGTGCCGACGCGAGAATGGTGCACTCGTAGGTGATCGGGATGAACGCCGGCCAGCTGTGCAGCGGCTTGCCGCCAATGCTCAGCGGGTAGCCGATGACCGAGGTCCAGTACTGGAGCGCGTAGCCACCAAGGCCACCGAGGAGGCCGCCACACAGCACCAGCAGCGGGAGCCTGGTGTGGGGGGTACCCAGGGCTTCGTGCAGTTCCTCGATCGGGTACGGCGAATAGGCGTCCATCTTGCGATAGCCGTTGCGGTAAGCCTGTTCGGCCGCTTCGACCAGCGCGGTCGGCGTATCGAAGTCGGCGATAAGCCCGTGAATCACTTGCCCCCCCTATTGACCTTTGCGTCGGGCAACATCATGCGCATCTCGGAAATCGAGATCACCGGCAGGAAGCGCAGGAAGAGGAACAGCAAGGTCAGGAACAGGCCGATGGTGCCGATGTACGTCGACCAGTCCCAGAACGTCGGCTTGAACATGCCCCACGAGGAGGGCAGGAAGTCGCGGTGAAGGCTTGTGACGATGATGACGAAGCGTTCGAGCCACATGCCGACGTTGATGATGATTGACAGCACGAAGAGCCAGAAGATGCTGGTACGGACCTTCTTGAACCACAGCAACTGCGGCGTGAGGACGTTGCACAGGATGAGCGCCCAGTAGGTCCACCAGTAGGGGCCGGTGGCACGGTTGACCGGCACGAACATTTCGTATCGGTCGGCGCTGTACCAGGCCATGAAGGCCTCAACACCGTAGCCGTAGGCCACGATAAGCCCGGTCACCAGCATCACCTTCGCCATGTTCTGAAGATGGCGCATGGTGATGAAGTCCTGCAGCCCGTAGGCGGCGCGGATCGGCACGGCCAGCGTGACGACCATCGCGAAGCCGGAGTAGATGGCGCCAGCAACGAAGTACGGCGGGAAGATCGTCGTGTGCCAGCCCGGGATGATGCCGATCGAGAAGTCGAAGCTGATGACGGTGTGCACCGAGACCACCAGCGGCGTGGCCAGACCCGCCAGCAGCAGATAGGCCGTTTCATACCGGTGCCAGTGGTGCGCGGAGCCGCGCCAGCCCATGGCGAGGGCGCCATAGATGAAGCGAGCCGACTTCGATTCAGCCCGGTCGCGGAGCGTGGCCAGGTCGGGAATCAGACCGACGAACCAGAACAGCGCCGACACGGTGGCGTACGTCGAGATGGCGAACACGTCCCACATCAGCGGGCTGCGGAACTGGGGATACATGCCCATGGTGTTCGGATACGGGAACAACCAGTAGGCAAGCCAGGGGCGGCCGGTGTGGAACAGCGGGAAGATGCCGGCGCAGGCGACGGCAAAGAGCGTCATCGCTTCGGCGAAGCGGTTGATGGAGGTGCGCCATTCCTGCTTCAGGAGCAGGAGGATGGCGGAGATCAGCGTGCCTGCGTGGCCGATACCGATCCACCAGACCAGGTTCGTGATGTCGAAGGCCCAGCCGACCGGGACATTGTTGCCCCAGATGCCGATGCCGTTCAGCACCAGCCAGACCAGCGAGATGCCGAGGACACCGGCAATGCTGGCGGAGAGCGCGAAGCCGCCCCACCAGCCGATGCCGGTGGGCTCCTTCAGGACGATGTCGGCGATCTTGTCCGTGACCGAGCCGATCGTGTGTCCCGGCGCGATGATCGCGTCCAGACCAGCGCGTTCACGGGGATCAAGCGTTTCGTGCGCCATCTACTTTCCCAAGTCGGGGTTCACGTTGCGAACCGCCCCGAGATATGTCGTCCGCGGACGGGTGTTGAGCTCACCCAGGAGTGCGTAGTTGCGAATCTCCGCCTGGAGCTTCGCGACTCGGCTGTTGGGGTCGTTCAGGTCGCCGAAGGCGATCGCGTTCGCCGGGCAGGTCTGCTGGCAGGCGGTCACAATCTCGCCATCGCGGACCTTGCGGTCTTCCTTCTCCGCCTCGATCTTGGCGGCATTGATGCGCTGCACACAGTAGGTGCACTTCTCCATCACGCCGCGGCTGCGGACGGTGACGTCAGGGTTTCGCGCAAGCTTGAGGCTTGGCGTATCCCAGTCCTGATACAGGAAGTAGTTGAAGCGACGCACCTTGTACGGGCAATTGTTCGAGCAGTACCGGGTGCCGACACAGCGGTTGTAGACCATGTCGTTCAGGCCTTCGTGGCTGTGGGCCGTGGCACCCGCCGGGCAGACCGGCTCGCAGGGCGCGTTCTCGCACTGCATGCACGGAATGGGCTGGAAGTACGTCTCGGGATTCTCGGCCTCGCCCCGGTAGTAGGAGTCGACGCGGATCCAGTGCATCTCGCGACCGCGGAGCACCTGGTCCTTGCCCACAACCGGGATGTTGTTTTCGGCCTGGCAGCTCACGACGCAGGCATTGCAGCCGAAGCAGGAGTTGACGTCGATGGCCATGCCCCACTTGTAGCCCTTGTATTCGTTCTCGGGATACAGCGTGAGGGTGCGGGGCGGCGTTTCGTCGCCTTCCTGCATCGACTTCGGATCGTGGAGGTATTCCTCACGGGTCACGGCGCGGATGATGTCGCGCCCTTCCATGAGGTGGTGCCCCTGCATGCAGGCCAGGTCGTAGGTGTCGTTCGTCTTGACGAGCTGGGCCCCGGTCGCCAGAGAGAGGCTCGTCGAGAGGCGGATGGCGTTGCCGTCGAAGCCGGCGCCGTTGGCCGTATTGCCGCCGCGCGTGCGTCCATAGCCCAGGTGGATGGTGACGCAGTCGTCGGCATGGCCAACCACTTCGAACACCGGACCGCGAACCGAGAGGCCGTTCACCTTGACTTCGAATACCGTGCTCTCGTAGGTCCCGTGCTCACCGCCTCGGTAGGTCGGCCCGCTGCTGCCATGCAGGCCGGCCATCGTGGCCGGGCTGACATACAGGGCGTTGTCCCAGGTGAGCTTCGAGAGCGGCTTGGCCAGTTCCTGCAGCCAGCCGTTGTTGGCGAAGCGTCCGTCGAGGACGGTCGGGTCGTTGCGGAAGGCAATCTCGACACCGGCAGCCGGGGCCGCGGGCGCCGGAATGGTTCCGGTCACGGTGACGGGCTTGGCCGGGTGGGCGGTATCCGCCATGACACCGGCGTGAAGCCACTCGCGCCACGTCGCTTCGTTCGTGTCGTCGATCTTCCAGCTCTTCCGGATGATCTGGTACGAAGTGGCCTCTGGCGTGTCGGACAGGGCCGCAATCACCTCGTGAGCGGTCTTGCCACCGTAGAGCGGAGCCACGAGCGGTTGCACGATGGAGGTGGTGCCATCAAACGCGCGCGTGTCGCTCCAGGCCTCGAGGAAGTGCGCCTCGGGAATCTGCCACTGGCAGAGCGCCGAGGTTTCGTCTTCGTGGAGACCGAGGCGGACCCGCAGGCGAACCTTCGCCATGGCCTCCGCGAACTTCAGATCGGCAGGAGCCGTGTAGACCGGGTTGGCCGACAGCACGATGAGCACGTCCACGCGGCCGGCGTTCATCGCGGAGACCAGCTCGGTGAGCGACTCGACCTGGTCGACCGGCTCGGCCTCGGCCGTCTGGGCGTAGGTGACCGTGGCGCCGGCGTTGCCGAGCACCTGGTTGATGGCGTGCGCGAGGGCGTGCACCTCGGCGGGCTGGGAGTCTCCAGCCAGCACAAGGCTGCGACCCGCATGCGCTTTCAGGTCGGCCACAACGGCCGCGAGGAACTTCTGCGCGTCCTTGCCGTCCACACCGCGCGCGGGAGCCGCGGCGTCGACGCCTGGCGCGCCGAGCGCCTTGGCCAGCGCAAACGCAAAGCTGCCGACTGCGGTGGGCTTGAGCGACAGGCGATGGTCGGCCTTCGACCCGGTCGGCGTCGGCATTGGCTCGACGGCATAGAGGCGGTTCATGGCCTCGGCGCCTTCGGGACGGCGGCGGGCGAAGAAGTCGCGCGCATACCGCACGCTGGCGGGACCCGTTGCCAGGAAGTCCGAATCGAGCGCCACGACGACATCGGCCTTGGACAGGTCGTAGCGGGCGTCGACGTATTCGCCGAAGGCCAGCTTTGACCCGACGCGGGCGCTGTTGCGGCTTGCCGGATCCCACTGGTGCCACGTGAGACCCGTGTGGCGGGTCTGGAGCTCGCGAATCTGGGCTGCCAGCGTGGGCGAGCCGACGGATTCGGTCAGAATGCGAACCCCGGCGCCATTGAATGGCGTCTGAGCAACAAGAGCGGCACGAATGGTCGCCAGATACGACGACCACGGATGGACTTCACCCAGATTCGTCAGCGTCTTGGCGCGGTCCGGATCGTAGAGACCCAGGATGGCTGCCTGCGCGAACACATCAGCAGCACCAACACTGCCGGGATGTTCGGGGTTGCCCTCGATCTTGGTGGGTCGTCCCTCGTGGCTTTCCACCAGCAGGCCGGTGGCCACGCCGCCCAGCTCCATCGCCGTGGCGAAGAAGAGGGGTTTGCCGGGCACCAGGTCTTCTGGCTGCCGGACATAGGGCACGATGGCCTCGGTTGGCTGGCGCGTGCAGGCCGTGACGCCCGCCAGGGCGATGGACGCCCCCATCAGCTTCAGGAACGAGCGACGCTGCACGGGGTCCGAGATAGCCTCGACTTCCGAGGGGAACTCGTCATGCAGCCTCTGCTGGAACGCCGGATCTCCGGCGCGTTCCTCGAGGGTTCTCCAGAACTTCTGTGAGTTCCGGCCGGTCTGAATCTTCAGTAGTGACACGTGGAGCAGCTCGTGAGCTTCTGAATCTGGTATTCCGCAACCAAACGCTTGCCCATCTCGAGCTGGTTTGACGGCGGCTGATAGGCCACGTTGAACACCTCGGCCTTGGGGCGGACGTATTTCTCGGGATTGCGGTGGCAGTTCAGGCACCACTCCATCTGAAGCGTGCTGGTCTGCCACATCAGCGGCATCCGGTCGACCTGGCCGTGGCAGGTGGTGCAGCCGACGCCCTTGTTGACATGGATACTGTGATTGAAGTGCACGAAGTCCGGCAGATCGTGCACTCGGGTCCACTGGAGCGACTTGCCTGTGCGGAAGCTCTCGCGCACAGGCTCCAGGAACGGAGCATTCGAGAAGATCTGCGAGTGACAGTTCATACACGTCTTGGTTGGGGGGATGCCCGCAAAAGCGGAATCCTCAACGGACGTATGACAGTAGCGGCAATCAATGCCGTTACCGGCCACGTGGCGTTCGTGGCTGAACTGGATTGGCTGCTCGCGGGCAACATTGACCCCGGTGACCCAGGGTGAACGCTGAACCTGATCCGCTATGCCGAGGAGGCCGGCAATGAGGACTACCGCCGCGAAAATTGATACGCGAGCAATTGTGTTGGCCGAACGATGAAAGATCTGCGACAACGTACCCTGCTATTCCGGTCTACGTGAACAAACCGCAGCGCAATTCTAACCCTATCAAGGATTCGAATGGGAAGCCGCGCGTGGGCAAGTCAGGCTCGCCGGTGAGACAAGTTAAGTGTTTTCAGCCCGTTGGGCAGAAGTCTACTCCAGATCGACCCGGATCCGGAACAGGCGCTCCCTGACGGGCACGTGCAGCCAGTGGCTACTGGCCACACCTGATGCGCCCTCCCACGTGCCCGGGGTCTGTCATGACTGATATCGGCCGATTGTTGCTGTCAATGAGTCCAGCTCGGGAGAGGGCCAGATTGGACGCAGATGGCGGCCACAGGGTTCACCGCTGATCGGGCTCGCCGAGCACGGCCAGGAAGTCGCGCCACGGCATCAGCATCCGGTACTCGAACGCCTCAGGCAGTGGGTCGCCGCGGGCGATATCGCGCAGGAGGGCCACGACGGCCGGCACGCCCTGTCGTTCGATGAGAGCCTGCGCCGCAGTGGCGCTCTGGGCATAGGCGGCCCTCGCGTCCCGACCCGACAGACCGGCGAAGCCGGATGCCAGCCGTGAGGCCGGCAGGCGCGACTTCAGGTCTTTCAGGTCGTCGACGCTGCTGGCGACACCTCCTGGCTCCATGGCGACGGCCAACCCCTCGTTCAGCCAGGTGGGCACACCCCGTGGCGCGATCGTGCGGATGAGGGCATGCGTGAATTCGTGCGCCAGAATCCGCTCAAGTTCCTCCGGTTGGCGAAGCGCGCCGCTGACGGGAATCTTGATGCGTCCGTCGAAGGCGGCTGCAGCCCAGTCAGGCGACCGGGTGATGTCGCGGAACTGCTGGCGGGTGGCGAGCACCACCGTGATGATGTGCTCGGGAAAGACGCCCATTTCCCCGCCGACGCGCCAGTAGGCGTGCTCGAGCAACTCGATGGCCTTGGCGGCCAGGGGTTCATCCGCCGGTCCTTCAAACAGCACCGTGAAGTGCGAACCCTGGGCCTGGTAGAAGTCGCGGTGCAGCGCCGCCTCCTTCCGCCATTCCTCGAGGCGCGTCGTCAGAGGCAGGTGCGTGGGCGCCCGCGTGGCCGCCTGCTCGTAGACCACGATGGCGCCCTCCAGATCGTTTGCGCGATACAGCACCTCTCCGAGCAGAAGGGAGGCCTCGGTGTATTCAGGCGCCAGGGCCAGCGCTTCGCGCAGTTCGACCTGGGCCCGTTGGGACTGGCCCTGCATCCAGGCCGCGAGTCCAGCCCCGTAGTGCAGGGAGGCATCCTTCGGTGTGATGCGGATGGCATCATCGAAGGCGTCTGCGGCCACCTGATGCCGACCGGCCCGCACGGCGGCCCATCCGGCCCTGGCGTGTGACGCGGCCTTGAGGCGGTCCTGGGACGCGACCGGCATGGCCGTCACCAGCAGCCCAGTCAGCAGCATCAGCACGATGGGCGCGAACCGCACGCGCGCGCCGCTCATGACGGGGTGCTCACGACGGGAAACACCGGACTCAACAGATCAGGCGCCCCGTCCTCCGACTGGAGAGTCGGATGCCAGACCCAGGCGCGCAACTCCGGCTCACGCGCCTGACGCGCCCGCATGGCGACGGCCAACCGGCGGCGCGGCTCTGGCGCCATCAGCCAGAATCGCCACGCGGCGGCCTGCGAGCTGTTGTCGGGTACGAAGCGGAGACCGGACCCTGCATCCAGGAACGCACACTGGCTGAGCATTGTGGCCAGTCCGGTGCCGAGGGCTTTCACGTAGGCCTCCTTGAGCGTCCAGATCTCGATGAACCGCTGACGACAGGGTTCGGCACCCATCGCACCAAGAGCCTTCGCTTCGGCCGGCGCAAAGTAGCGCTGCGCCAGCTCCCGGGCCCGTGCAGCCCGATCCAGTGACTCGACATCCACGCCAACGTCGTCGCCCCGGGTCACGGCACACGCCACCAGGCCGGTCGTGTGCGACAGGTTGAAGGACAACCCCGACTCGCGCGCGAAGGGCTCGCTGAGGGTGGGCTTTCCCCCTGGCGCCGTCTCGAACTGCCAGGCCCGTGGCTCGACGGGATGGTAGCAGGACAGCACCCGCCGCAGCATGGCGTGCGCGACCGTGTAGTCGCGACGGTCGCGGTGAAAGACGAACCGGGCCGCGCGGTCACGCTCGTCTGGAGAGAGGTCTGCCGCGAGGGCCTCGAGCGGAGCCCCGTCACAGGCATCGCTCACACAGAAGCGGACGTGCACGTCTCCGGATTGCAGGAGCGCCGGCCAGCGGTCAGGCATGGGCTCCGGCGTCGCGCGCAGCCAGGAACCGCGAGAGGTGCTCCAGTCGCGCCAGCGTGCGCGTGCGCCCCAGCAACACGAGCACCTCGAAGATGCCAGGGCTGGCAGTGCGCCCTGTCACCGCGACGCGGGTGGCGTGAATGAGCGCGCCGGCCTTCAGACCGCGGGAGACGGCCAGCGCGCGGACAGCAGCTTCGACTGCGGCTTCCGTGTACGGCTCGACCTGACCCAGCACCGCGCCCAACGCCTCGATATGCCCGCACAGGTCGGGCGACGACAGGTGCTTCGAGACGGCCTCGGGCTCGTAGACGACGTCGTCCACCAGGAATGGTCGCGCCTGCTCGACGAAGTCGGTCAGCCGTCTCGCTCGCGGCTGAAGCAGCGTCAGCAGCCGCTGCAGCCACGCGGGCTCGCTCCGTTCGTCGGAGATTGGTGGCAGGTCACCGTGCACTGGCGCGCCCGACAACGCCGGGAGAAGGCCGGCCTCCCGCAGGAACGGCGTCACGTCAGCCACAAGCGCCTCCGGTGAACGGGCCGCGATGTACTGGCCGTTCATCCAGTCGAGCTTCTCGGTATTGAAGACGGCGTTGCCGCCACTGATTCCCTCAAGCCCGAAGGCCTCAACCAGCTCTGCCCTGGACATCAGCTCGCGATCGCCACCAGGAGACCAGCCGAGCAGAGCCAGAAAGTTGAGCAGGGCCTCGGGAAGGTAGCCTTGCTGGGCGTACTCCATCACCGACGTCGCGCCGTGCCGCTTGCTGAGACGCTTCTTGTCCTCACCCAGAATCAGGGGGACATGGGCGAAGCACGGCACCGGCGCACCGAGCGCCTCGAAGAGCATCACGTGCTTGGGCGTGTTCGAGATGTGGTCATCTCCGCGGACGACATGGGTGATCGCCATGTCGACATCATCGGCCACCACCGACAGGTGATAGGTCGGGTTGTCGTCCGAGCGGAGAATCACGAAGTCCTCGATGCCCGCGTTCTCGAAGCTGATCCGTCCATGGACAGCGTCGTCGAACGCCGTGGCGCCGGGAGGCACCGCGAACCGCACGGCGTACGGATGGCCGGCCGCCTCGTGGGCGGCGCGCTGCTCGGGCGTCAGCGCCAGACAGGCGCGGTCATACTGCCAGGCCTCTCCCTGCCCTTCGGCCCGTTCCCGCTCGGCGCGCAGCCGTTCGCCGCTGCAGTAGCACGGGTACGCCTGCCCGCTGGCGACGAGCTGCGCCGCAACGGTGCGGTACCGGTCCAGCCGCGCCGACTGGAAGTACGGGTCGTGCGGGCCACCGACGTCCGGCCCCTCGTCCCAGGTCAGGCCCAGCCAGCGCAGTCCATCGAGGATCCCGGTCACCATCTCGACCGATGACCGCTCGGTATCGGTGTCTTCGATGCGCAGCACGAAGACGCCGCCGTGGCGGCGGGCGTAGAGATAGTTGAACAGCGCCGTGCGGGCACCGCCCACGTGGAGGTAGCCCGTCGGAGACGGGGCGAAACGAACGCGCGGAATCACGACCTGATTATCACTTGCGTGTAGGCTGAACCGGTAGACGCCACGAGGACTCCCAATGAGAGACATGACCCCCTACTCCGGCCGGCGCGTGGAGCTTGGCGAACTGTCCGTGGTCCGAACCCTCCCGGCTCGCGGGCGCCGGCTGGTCGGGCCCTGGTGCTTCCTTGATCGGTTCGGCCCGCTCACCTTTCAGGACGGCAAGCCGATGGACGTGGCCCCGCACCCGCACATCGGCCTTCAGACGGTCAGTTGGCTGCTGGACGGCGAGCTGGTGCACGACGACAGCCTGGGCTCGCACGCGGTGCTCCGGCCAGGCGGTGTGAACGTGATGACCGCTGGGCGCGGCATCACGCACACAGAGCAGACACCGGTCGCACACAGCGGACGCCTTGACGGCGTGCAGCTCTGGGTGGCGTTGCCGGAGGCGGCGCGCCACGACGCGCCCTCCTTCTGGCATCAGGACAGGGTCGCCAGAAGGGACGACGAGGGGGGGCGGCTGCAGGTGTTCATGGGGCACCTGGACGGGTTGACCGCTCCGGCGCCGCACTACTCGGACGTGGTGGGTGCAGAGCTCACGCTGGTCGCTGGCGGGCATCTGTCGCCCGTGCTCGAGCCCGGGCGCGAGCACGCCGTGATCCTGCTGGGCGGAGATGCCACCGTGGATGGCCTGCCGCTGGAGGCGGATGTCCTGGGCTATCTCGATCCAGGGCGCCAGAGCGTGACGATCTCAACCAGACAGGGTGGGCGTGTCCTCCTGATTGGGGGTGTCCCGTTTCCGGAGCCGGTGCTGATGTGGTGGAACTTCGTGGCCCGCACGCCAGCAGAGATCGCTGCGGCGCGTCAGGATTGGGAGGCGGGTCGCCGGTTCGGCGAGGTGCCGGTCTATCGTGGCCCCCGCATGTCTGCTCCTCCGCTCTCGCGTCTGGCAGACCCGAACCCGGTCAGCTAGGTGGTCCTGCGCCCCTTGGTCTGCAGCTTCACGAACACGCTGGCCAGCGAGGTCCGCCGTTCAGAGGTGAGCAACTGCCCGAGCGTGTGCTCGTTGAGGGACGCGACAAACGCCTGCAGAGCCGTGTTGAGGTGATGCTTCAGTCCACACTGGTTGATGATGGGGCAGGTATTGCTCTGCCGGTCGAAGCACTCCACGAGCCGCATGTTCGGCTCGGCCACCTTGACCACGTCGCCGAGCGAGATCGTGTCGGGATCGCGAAGGAGTCGCACGCCGCCCGTTCGCCCGGGCAGCATCTCCACATACCCATGCTCGCCGAGTGTCTGCACGACGCGGACGAGGTGATGCTTGGAAATACCATAGGCGTCGCTGATACGACGCGTCGGGATCACCTCCCCGGGATGGGACCCGAGGT
>JAKFYA010000462.1 GCA_021731095.1 Acidobacteriota bacterium
GTGCGGATGAGCAGCTGCGTGTAGGCGCGGAGGAAGCCCTTGTCCATCGTCACCTGCGACCGATCCGGCAGGACGAAGCCCGGGTTGGCGCGCTGGGTCTTGATGGTGCTGAAGATGTAGTCCCAGCGCCCGCAATTGAGGCCCGCCATGTGCTCGCGGAGCTCATAGAGGATCTCGTCCATCTGAAATGCGGCGGGCAGCGTTTCGATGAGCACCGTGGCGCGGATCGAACCTGCAGCCAGAGCCAGCGTCTGCTCGGTGTAGGTGAAGACCTCGTTCCACCACCGCGCTTCGAGATGGTGCTGCAGCTTGGGCAGATAGAAGAACGGACCTGCGCCGCGCGATAGTTGCTCGGCGGCATTGTGGAAGGCGAACAGACCGAAGTCGAACAGGCAGCCCGGAACCGGCTGACCGTCCACGAGGAAGTGCCACTCGGGCAGGTGCAGGCCGCGGGGCCGCACGATGAGGGTGGCCGTCCGGTCGTTCAGGGTGTAGCGCTTGCCTTCCGGGCTCTCGAACGTGATGGTGCGCCGCACGGCATCCATCAGGTTGGCCTGGCCGGAAATCTGGTTGGACCAGGTCGGGGCGTTGGCGTCCTCGAAGTCGGCCATGAACATCTGGGCGCCAGAGTTCAGACCGTTGATCACCATCTTCCGGTCTACCGGACCTGTGATCTCGACGCGACGATCCTGAAGGGCCGGGGGCGTGGGCGAGATGCGCCAGTCGCCCGAGCGAATGGCCGCAGTCTCCGGCAGGAAATCGAGCGGTTCACCCGCATCGAAGCGTGCCTGGCGCATCCGCCGCTGCTCGAGCAGCCCGGTGAGCGCAGGTCCGAAGCGCCGCGAGAGGTCGGTGACGAAGGCCACCGCGGCTGGGGTCAACACCCGGGCGAGCTGGTCGACGCCGGGTGTGTGGGGTCTGACAACGCCGGGAGAGGTGGGGTTCTCCATATTCACAACTATTGACAGTCTGTGTTTTGCGACGCACTCAGTCAACGAAAAAGGCCTGATTTCTCTGTTAATTTGCTGGACTCAGGAAAACGCGAGTAGGTAAATCTGAAAATCTTGCAAAGTATTTGTCCCGGATCCTATGATGCGGCCATGCCGGTCGAATTAGCCCTGGGGGCAAAAGTGCGGGCCCTCCGTCGGAGCCAGCGGATTACCCAGGCGGAGTTGGCCCGCCGGCTGGGCATTTCGGCCAGTTACCTCAATCTCATCGAGCACAACCGCCGCGGTTTCACGGCAGACCTCCTCGTGCGACTAGCGAAGATCCTGCCGGTCGACCTGAAGGCCATGTCTCCCGACAACGACGACAGGGCCGTGGCCGAGCTGCTGGAAGTACTGGGCGATCCGCTGTTCGAGAGCTTCGACCTGGTGGCGGCCGAGATGCGGGAGCTGGCCACCACGCATCCTGGCGCCGTCCAGGCCATTCTGCGCCTGTATGAGGCCTATCGGGAAGCCCGGGATTCGGCCGGGTCGCTGGCGGCCAAGCTGTCTGACGGCGACGCACTTGAGGGCATGCCCCAGGCACGGTTCCCCACCGAGGAGGTCAGCGACCTCCTGCAGCGCCACCTGAACTACTTCCCGGAACTGGAGGCGGGGGCGGAAGCACTGTCGCGCGACGCCCATCTGGACGACGCCGACACGACGTTTGCCAACCTGGCCACCTATCTGCAGCGGACCCATGGTGTGGCGGTTCGCGTGCAGAAGACCAGTGTGATGGACTCCGCCCTTCGTCGGTATGACCCGGACAAGGGCGAACTCTGGCTCTCGGAAGTGCTCCGGCGGGGCAGTCGCAACTTCCAGCTGGCGCATCAGGTCGGGCTCATCACCCAGCGCGCCGTGCTGGACAAGATCGCCTCGGACCCGCTGCTCGCCACGGACGAGTCGCGGGCCTTGTGCCGCGTTGCCCTGGCGAACTACTTCGCCAGCGCTGTGCTCATGCCCTACGAGTCGTTCCTCCGGGCCGCCCGACTCGAGCGGTACGACGTGGAACTGCTGGGCCACCGGTTCCGGGCCAGTGTGGAGCAGACCTGTCACCGTCTGACCACCCTCAGGCGCCCGGGGGCGGAAGGCGTGCCCTTCCACATGATGCGGATTGATATTGCCGGCAACATCTCGAAGCGGTTCAGTGCCTCTGGCATGCGCTTCGCACGGTTCAGCGGCGCCTGTCCGCGATGGAACGTGTTCGAGGCGTTCCTCACACCGGGCATGATCCGGACGCAGCTGTCCCAGATGCCGGACGGCAAGGTCTACTTTGAAATTGCCAGCACCGTACGCAAGCAGGGAGGCGGGTTCCGGGCGCCACGCACGCAGTACGCCATCGCGCTCGGGTGTGAGGTGGCCTACGCCAGGGACCTGGTGTACGCCGATGGACTCGACCTGACCAGCCGCGATGCCATCGTGCCCGTGGGTCCCAGTTGCCGTCTGTGCGAGCGGATGGACTGCGAACAACGTGCCTTTCCGCCCCTGTTGCACCCGCTGCAGGTGAACGAGCAGCTCCGCGGCGTGTCGTTCTACGCCCCCATCAAGACCTAGAGGACTCTGACCGATGCCGATTCCCGATGCCATTCGCGACCTCGCGGATGCCTGCGCCCGCAAGCTGGACCTCGAAGGACAGCTGCGCGTGCTGCCTGCGTTTTCGGATGCTGAAGAGCAGTGCGAGGACGAATACGAAGCCCTGCTGAACGTCATCCACGAAGACGAGCTGTTCGCACCGGTCGACCTGGGGCGTCAGGAGGAGCTGGTGGAGGCCATTGCCGCGGCCCTGCCAGAAGAGCAGCGGATGCTGGTGGTGGAGCTGGCCGACAATCATGCTCGCCATGTATGGATGCAGCAGGAAGGCGCCTACCTGCTTGGTCTGGCCGTGGGCAAGCGATTGCGGGGGCGTTAAGCCCTCAGCTGGTGTAGGATCGCCCCCCATCAACGCTTTTGTTCGCAGAGGGGGAATCATGCGCAAGCTCATGGCTGCAACTGCCGGATTCATCGCAATGTTTGCGATGTTCGCAGTGCCAGCACCTGTCAGTGCCCAGGGCAAGGCCGCGCTGACCGGCGTCGTCAGCTCGGCCAAGGAAGGCAAGATGGAAGGGGTGGTCGTCACGGCTCGCCGTGAGGGCGCCAATTTCACGATCAGCGTCATCACGGGTGCGGGCGGGAAGTACGTGTTCCCGGCCTCGCATCTCGGTCCCGGCAAGTATGCGGTGACCCTCCGCGCCACGGGCTACGACCTGCCTGACGCCGGCTCGGTTGACGTGCCAATGGGAAAGGCCGCAGCGCTCGACCTGACGATGGTCGAGACCAAGGACCTCAGCAAGCAGCTCACCTCGCGTGAGTGGGCACTGAGCCTGCCGGAAAAGAGCGACATGCTCGACAAGGCAGTGTTCAACATCGAGAGCTGTGTCTACTGCCACTCGCTTGAACGGATCTTCCGGACGAAGCTCACGGCGGAGCAGCTCGTGCCGGCGATTACCCGGATGCTGAAGTACTACCCGGACGGTTCAGTCATGGGTACGGCCGGTCGTGGCCGCACGGTGCAGAAGACGAAGGAAGAGATGGAGCGGGCCGAGAAGTCGCCGAACTGGTGGGAGTACAGCCCATCGGGTGGCCCCATCCCGAAGAAGGAACTGGCCGAGTTCCTGGCCAAGTACAACCTGAGCGCCGGCCGCACGAAGTATCCCTATGACTTCGTGCGCCTGCCACGCAGCAAGGGTGTGGGTGGCAAGTTCGTCATCACGACGTGGGACATGCCGCGCAAGGACACGGTGCCGCACGACTCCCAGTCGGACTCGAAGGGCAACCTCTGGTACACGGATGAAAGCGCCATGTGGATTGGCATGCTGAATCCGAAGTCCGGTGAGTTCAAGGAGTTCCAGATGCCGCCGGTGGAGAAGGGCGATATCCCTGGCGTCCGGGACATCACCATCGACAAGCAGGACAACCTCTGGTTCTCGATGCGCCGGCCCGGCAGCAAGTCTGAGCTCCACAAGTGGGAACCGGCGACCCAGAAGCTGACCTACGTCGAAGGCACGGCTGGCCAGTTCATCGCCGTGTCGAAGGACGGCAAGAAGGTGTGGTTGGGCTTCCAGCGGACGGACGTGGCCACCGCAAAGGTGGATGGCGACTTCCGGAAGCCGGCGAACCTGCCACAGGGCAAGAACATGGGTGGCTACGGCTTCGACATCGACCCACAGGGCAATCCGTGGGGCACCAGCTTCATGACAGGCGAAATCATGGGCGTGGATGTGGCCAGGAATGAAGCGCTGATCTATCCGGTCCCTGGGGGTACGGCGGCTGTGCCGCGCCGCGGACGGGTTGATGACAAGGGCCGATTCTGGTTTGCGTACTACGGCAAGGAAGCGCTCGGGATGTTCGACACCAAGGCCAAGACCTTCAAGGAATGGAAGGTCGGTCCGCGGTTCAGCACGCCGTATACCACGTCGACGCCGGACTCGAAGGAACGGGTGTATCTCCCGAGCAACACCTGTGACTGCATCTACCGTGTGGACACCAAGAGCGGCCAGGTGCTGGAAATCCCGATGCCGAGCCCGGTGAACTCGTTCGATGCCAAGCGCGTGTCGTGGGACCCGACGTCGAAGACGCCGGCCCTGATGTTCGCCAACACACGCAATGCGCAGATCATGCGCGTCGAAGCGCTCGACTAGGTCGCTGCCGCGCGCTGTGGCAGACCACGGGCCGGAGAGCGATCTCCGGCCCGTGCCATGTACGGCGTGTGGTGCGATTCGGCAGGCGGTTCGGCCCCGCCTCGTGGGATAATGCCCGGGTCGGGGCGTAGCGTAGCCTGGTAACGCACCTGCTTTGGGAGCAGGGGATCGCTGGTTCGAATCCAGTCGCCCCGACCAACCTCACCATGCGCCGCCTGGCGCCACAGTCCGGACCGCCATTCAGCCAGGATGGACCGGAGATCCCCGAAGACGACGGGCCAGATTCTGTTCGAGAACCTGTTCTCGGCCGGCGTCGTAAGTCTGATCCGGCCAATGAGATAGGCGGTTTCGGGCATTTGCCGACACGAAGGTCGGCTCTGCGACAAGCTGGGACACTCCTGTCAGGTATCGATGCTAGGCTTTCCCATATGTATTCCGGGATAAACCGGACCGGAGAGGTTTCTCATGCGTAGCGGAACGTTCCTACTCGTCGCAGTGATGACGGGTCTTGTTGGTGGATACCAGACGGCAGGCGCGCAGACGGCGGCATCCCGTCCGGCGGCAGCCAGGCCGGCGGCGGCTCCCGCAGCCACGGCCGCGGACGTCGAAGGCCACCAGCAGTTCATGAAGCAGTACTGCATCACCTGTCACAACGAGCGCAACAAGAAGGCTGTACGCGGCTTCTCGCTTGAGAAGGAAGACCTCGCGACCGTGGCCCAGCATCCCGATGTCTGGGAGAAGGTCATCAAGAAGCTGCGCGCCGGCCAGATGCCGCCGCTGACGGCCAAGCGTCCTGAGCGTGCGGTCTCTGACGGCGTGGCGACCTACCTGGAAAACGTGCTCGACCGGCAGGCGAAGGTCACGCCGAACCCCGGCCGCACCGAGACCCTGCACCGCCTGAACCGCACCGAGTACGGCAACGTGGTGCGCGATCTGTTCGGTCTCGAGATGCGCTTCGACGACCTGCTCCCGGCCGACCCGCTGGGTGGCGGTGATGCCAGCTTCGACAACATCGCGACCTCGCTGCGTCTGGATCAGGGCCTGCTCGAGCAGTACCTGTCCGTGGCCAAGCGCGTGGCCCGCACGGCTGTCGGCGGCGACGTGCCGAAGACGACCGAGACCTTCAAGCTGAACCTGGCGCTGCCGCAGGACGAGCACTTCGAGGGCCTCCCGTTCGGCTCGCGCGGTGGTCTGGCGGTGAACTTCCCGTTCCCGCTCGACGCGACCTACGTGATTACGGCCTTCGTGACCGGCAATGGTGAGGAACTGCTCGAAGTGAGCGTGGACGGCGAGCGGGTTGGCTCGTTCGAAATCAAGTCCGAGGTCACGGCGCGCGGGCTGGGTGCGGCCAAGGCCAAGCAGTTTGAGGTCACGATTCCGGTCAAGGCCGGCCAGCGCAAGGTTGTGGCGACCTTCGTGAAGAGCAAGGCTCGCCTTGAATGGGAGGCTGATCGTCTTCCCTATACGACGGGCCAGACGGCGTCGGGTGGTGCCGCGGCCCCGCTTCCGCGCCTGGAGCAGATGACCGTTGTCGGCCCCCTCAACCCGACGGGCAAGGGGCAGACGGACAGCCGCAAGAAGGTGTTCACGTGCCGCCCGACCTCGAAGGTCGACGAGGAACCCTGCGCACGTTCCATCATCACCACGATTGTGCGTCGCGGGTACCGGCGTCCGGTGACCGATGCGGACGTCAACGTGTTCATGAATTTCTTCAAGGAAGGCCGCGCCGAGTCGGACTTTGACGCCGGTGTCGAGAAGGCCATCCGGGCGCTGCTCGTCAGCCCCGAGTTCCTCTACCGCATTGAGGCGCAGCCGGCAGGCGTCGCGCCCGGCGCTCCCTACCGCATCTCCGACCTCGAACTGGCCTCGCGCCTCTCGTTCTTCATCTGGAGCAGCGTGCCGGACGACCAGCTCATCAACCTCGCCTCGACCGGCCAGCTGAAGAACCCGCTGGTGCTCGACAAGCAGGTTCGCCGCATGCTGGCCGACCCGCGTGCCGCCGCCCTGACCAAGAGCTTTGGCTCGCTGTATCTGTGGGTCCGCAACGTCGGGGCGCAGACGCCCGCGTCCCAGGTCTATCCGAACTTCGACGAGATTCTCCGCAACGCCATGGGCCGCGAAATGGAGATGTTCTTCGACAGCATCCGGGGGGAAGACCGGAGCGTGCTTGAATTGCTCGATGCGAAGTACACCTTCGTGAACGAGCGACTGGCCAAGCACTACGGCATCTCTGGGGTGAAGGGCGCCGAGTTCCGTCGCGTGGCGCTGGCCGACGACAGCCCGCGCCGCGGCATCCTCGGCAAGGGGAGCCTGCTGCTCGTGACCTCGGTCCCGCAGCGCACCTCGCCCGTGAAGCGCGGCAAGTGGGTGCTCGACAACGTGCTGGGCGCGCCGCCGCCGCCGCCGCCGGCCAATGTGCCGCCGCTGGCCGATGCGAAGACCAACGATGGCCGCATCCTCACCATTCGTGAGCTGATGGCCAAGCACCGTGCCAATCCCGTGTGTGCCGCGTGCCACAGCGTGATCGACCCGGTCGGGTTCGCGCTGGAGCAGTTCGACGCGACGGGCAAGTGGCGCGATGTGGACGCCTCCTTTACGAAGATCGAGCCGACGGGGACCATGCCCGATGGCTCAAAGTTCGCGACGCTCACGGAGTTCCGCTCGCTCATCACGCAGCGCCCGGATCCGTTCCTCCGGACCTTCACGGACAAGCTGCTGATGTATGCGCTCGGCCGCGGCTCGGAGCCGTTTGATGCGCCGACGGTTCGCACCGTGGTGGCTGGTGCCAAGGCGAACAACTACAAGTTCTCGTCGCTGGTGCTTGGCATCGTCAAGAGCACTCCGTTCCAGATGCGGCGGGCAGTGGAAGCACCGAAGCCGTCCGGACTCACGGCTTCGAGGTAAGGGGAGTCAACATGCAGAAGATCATCAAGACAAGCGTCGCGCTGGCCCTCTTCGGGGTGCTGGGGCTGGCCATCGTCCCCCGCCTCGAAGCGGCTGCTCGCGCCGTGCCGGTCATTGAGGCGGTCAAGCGTGGCGATGCCACGGCGCTCCGCACGCTGGTGCGTCAGAAGGTGGACGTCAACGCGACGGAGCCGGATGGCACCACCGCGTTGCACTGGGCCGCAGACATGGGCAATGCCGAACTGGTCGACCTGCTCCTGAAGGCCGGCGCCAAGCTGAAGACGCCGAACCGGTTCGGGTCGACGGCGATGGGCCTGGCCACCACCAAGGGCTATGCGCCCGTGATGGAACGCCTGATCCTGGCAGGAGAGGACGCCAAGGGCGTCGTCAACGGCGAGCCGCTGGTGATGCTGGCCGCCCGGTCGGGCAATGTGGACGCAGTGAAACTGCTCCTGACCAAGGGCGCAGACCCGAACACCAAGGAGCCGGCCCGCGAACAGACGGCCCTGATGTGGGCGGCTTCGGAAGGTCACACGGCCGTCGTCAAGACGCTGCTCGAGGCTGGGGCAGACGTCAAGGCCCGCTCCAAGGCGCCTGGCAAGGGCCTTGTGCTCGGTACCGGGTTCGTCGTGCCCCGCATGAACGACCCGCTCGGGCTTCGGTCCAACCGTGATTCGCAGTCGTGGGGCATCCGCCTCGACGGTCTGCAGTTCACGCCCCTGATGTGGGCGGCACGTGGCGGGTACATCGACACCATCAAGGCACTGGTTGCCGGTGGCGCCAATGTAAACGAGGCGAAGCCGGAAGGCACCACGCCCCTGATTCTCGCGATCATCAACTACCACTGGGAGGCCGCGTCCGTGTTGCTGGACCTCGGCGCGGATCCGAACAAGGGACCGGGCTATACGGCCCTGCACCAGCTGGCCTGGTCGCGTCGCCCGAATCTGGCGGCCGCGTTCCACCCAGGTTTCCCGGAGCCGACAGGCACGATCGACAGCATGGAGCTGGCGAAGCGGCTGGTGGCCAAGGGCGTCAGCATCAATGCCCAGATGACGGAGTCGTTCAAGGACAACTTCCGGAACCGCTTCAACCGGATTGGCGCCACGGCGTTCCTGCTGGCGGCCAAGGGCGTGGACATTCCGCTGATGAAGTTCCTGGTGGCCAACAACGCCGACCGGAAGATCAAGAACGGCGACGGCGATACGCCACTCATGGTGGCGGCCGGGGTGGCCATCAGCAACCCGGGCGAAGATCCGGGCAGCGAAGCTGAAGTCATGGCGGCCGTGAAGTATCTGGTCGAAGAACTCGGCGAGAACGTCAATGCGGTGAACAACAACAACGAAACGGCCTTGCATGGTGCGTCCTACAGGACGTACATTTCCGTGGCTCAGTACCTGGTCAACAAGGGTGCTAAACTGCACGTGGAGAACGTGATCGGCTGGACGCCGCTCTCCATCTCGGACGGTGCGTTCTATGCGGGTCTCTACAAGGCCTATCCGCCCATGGCGGCCTGGTTCCGCGAGCAGTACAAGAAACAGGGTCTTGATGTGCCCCCGCCTCCGGGTGAACTGCTCGACACGAAGAACCTGACGCAGAAGAACGAAGCGTACGATGCCGATTTGAAGAAGCTGGCAGCCGAAACGCTGGCAAAGCAGGAAGCCGAGAAGAAGGCCAAGGAAGAAGCGGGCAAGAAGTAGCACCACGCTCGGGATACGATTTTCAACGACTCTTGGAGGAATTGACGATGTTCATTACTCAGATGGCGCTTCCCAGGCGAACGATGCTGCGTGGCATCGGTGCGGCTCTTGCGCTTCCGATGCTCGACGCGATGGTGCCCGCCCTGAAGGCTGCTCCTGCCAGCGCTCCCCGTATGGCGTTCTTCCACCTGCCGAACGGCATGTCCATGCCGTACTGGACGCCCAAGAAGGTTGGTCAGGGCCTCGAGCTCTCGCCCGTGCTCAAGGTGCTCGAACCCTACAAGAACCAGACGATCGTGCTGAGTGGCCTGAGCCACTTCGCCGCGGGTCTTGGTGACGGCGGCGGCCCGCACACGCGCGCATCCGCAGCCTACCTCACCGGTCTGCTGGCGAAGCGCGCGGAAGGTATCGACGCGACCCTCGGCACCTCGGCCGACCAGATCGCGGCGCGCGTGCTTGGCAAGGACACGGTGCTCGATTCGCTCGAGCTCACGACCGCGAAGGACGTGCTCGCGGGTAGCTGCGACAACGGGTACAGCTGCCTCTACAAGCAGCTCTCGTGGCGTTCGGCGAGCCAGGTGAACCCGGCCGAGTCGAATCCGCGCGTGGTGTTTGAGCGCATGTTCGGCGAGGAATCCTCGACGGCCGAGCGCGCCAAGCGCATCAAGACGGACAAGAGCATTCTCGATGCCGTGGCGCTGCAGGTGCAGGGTCTCGAGAAGAAGCTGGGCGCGGCTGACCGCGCGGCCGTGAGCGAGTACCTCACGACCGTTCGCGAGGTTGAGCGCCGGATTCAGAAGGCCGAGAAGCAGAACTCGAACTCCGAGCTGTCGGTCGGCCAGGCGCCTGCCGGCGCTCCGGATACCTATCCGGAACACCTCGCGCTGATGTATGACCTGCTCCACCTCGCCTTCCAGGCTGATGTGACCCGCGTGGCCACGATGCAGGGCGGCGAAGGCGGCGCTGGCGGGTACGCGTTCATCGGGGTGCCGGAAGACCACCACGAGACGTCGCACCACCAGAACAACCCCGAGAAGCTGATGAAGCTCTCGAAGATCAACACCTATCACCATTCCGAGTTCGCCAAGTTCGTCGAGAAGATGAAGGCGACCAAGGATGGCGACGGCAACCTGCTCGATCGCTCGATGCTGATGTTCGGCGCGTCGATGAGCGATGCGGACCTCCACAGCCCGCTCAACCTCCCGCTCGTGCTGGTGGGCGGCGGCAATGGCACGCTGAAGGGCGACCGTCACCTCAAGTATGCCGACGATGCGAAGACGCCCGTCTGCAACCTGCTGGTGACGATGCTCGACAAGGCCGGCGTCAAGGTGGATCGCTTCGGCGATAGCACCGGCGACCTGACCGACCTCTAAGCGGCAGCGCGACGGCAAGACAGTGGGGCCGGCTCCTTCAAGGGGCCGGCCCCGTTTTCGTTTCAGGAGGCGTGGATGACGCGGACCGTGCCACCGCGGACGCGGATCATCCAGCGAACATGTCTGCCCTGGCGGCGCCGGTAATGGCGGCGACGCCGGGGTGGGTGATGCGCCGTTCAACCGAGATGGCAAAGTAGCGCTCCACCGCCTGGGGCGCGCGGCCCACGACCTGCACGCGGTACTGCCGCATCACTTCGGCCTCGATGACGCTTGGCGCGGGAAAGACGGCGTTGGCCGCAGGGCCGAACGCCTTCATTAGCGCCGAATCATCGAACTCACCCAGGGGCATCGGCTGGACGCCGTGCAGACCGAACCACTGGTCCAGGGTGCGGCGGAGCGCCGTACCCTGCGTGGGGAGGAGGAGGGGCGCGCCAGCCAGCGAACCGGGAAACCCGCGCCGCAGGGATCGAGCCAGGGGAGCTGGTGCGAAGAAGGACGTCCCGGACTGCCCAAGGGCGTGACTGAACACCTTGACCCGCACATGAGGCGGTGCGGGTCCGTCGCTGATCACCACGTCGAGCGTATGCGTGGCGAGTTCCGCCAGCAGTCGGTCCTGCTGGTCTTCCCGACAGACTACATGCATCGGCGTCTGGCCAGACAAGGCTGGCTGCAGGAGGCGCTGGACGACCAGCTTGGGCACGGCGTTCGCGACGCCGACGGTGAGTCGCTGCGGGCGGCCAGCGGGGCGCCCTTTGAGCGTTTCCACCATCTCCTGGCCCAGCGTGAAGATCTCATCGGCGTACTGGTAGACCAGCCGTCCGACCTCAGTCAGCACGAGTCGCCGTCCCTGACGCTCAAACAGGGGCTGACCGATCACATCTTCCAGCTGGCGGACCTGCGCGCTGACGGTCGGCTGGGCCAGGCGGAGTTTCTCGGCGGCCCGGGAGACGCCGCCTTCTCTTACAACGGTGCAGAAGTACAGCAGGTGGTGATAGTTGATCCAGTCCATGTCGCCTCCACGCGCGTCCGGCGTGGTGCTATCACATCATCTTCCGTCGCGTTGCGCGATACGGTGGAGGGGGGAGTGCGGAAAGGGTGAGAGGACGGGCGCGCACGCGGCCGATGCCTGGCGCGCGCCCTGATTGGTCTAGTCCTTCGGCTGGGGTACGACCCGCAGGTAGGGCTTGATGGTCTTCCAGCCACCGGGGAAGCGTTCCTTCGCTTCGGCATCCGCCACGGCGGGCACGATGATGACGTCTTCGCCATCGTGCCAGTTCACGGGGGTAGCCACCTTGTACTTCGCGGTCAGCTGAATGGAGTCGATGACCCGCAGCACTTCGTCGAAGTTGCGGCCGGTGCTCATCGGATACGAGATCACCAGCTTGATCTTCTTGTCCGGACCAATGACGTAGACGTTCCGCACGGTCTGGTTGTCGGCCGCTGTCCGGCCTGAGCAGGAGTCGCCAGCTTCGGCCGGCAGCATGCCATAGGCCTGCGCGACCTTCAGATCGTCGTCGGCAATCATTGGATAGTTGACGGCCGTGCCCTGCACGTCAGCGATGTCCTTCGCCCAGCTCAGGTGGCTCTCGAGCGGGTCGATGCTCAGGCCGATGATCTTCACGCCACGCTTGTCGAACTCGGGCTTGATGCGGGCCATGTAACCGAGTTCGGTGGTGCAGACCGGCGTGAAGTCCTTCGGGTGCGAGAACAGGACGCCGTACGAGTTGCCGAGCCACTCATGAAAACGGATGGTGCCCTCGGTCGTCCGGGCCTCGAAGTCCGGCGCGTCAGCGCCGATTGCAAGCGGTCCACTCATGACATCTCTCCTCAAGGTTCTGGCTGGCACCGTGCCGGCCACGGCAGACCGTGGGTCCGCCGCGCTGGCTGGTCTGGTGCTGATGCGGTCAGTGCGGGTCATCATGTCCCGATCTGATCCGTCGAAAAGCCGATCATAGTCCCACCCGCAATGAAGGGACGACGGGCCTGGCTGCACGCAGTGAGACTCGTTCCTGCCGGGATGCGGTACATCGGCGTTCAGGTCAGGTGCGCCTGCCCTGGCAGGGCACGGGGATGTGGGGCATGATCAGGGGATGGTTGCGGAGAACAGGGGACGCCGGTGGCTGGGGCAGGTCTGGACGGGTGCAGGGGCCATCGCGGTGGGGTTTGCGGTGACGTTCCTGTGCCGGGTGGTGC
>JAKFYA010000363.1 GCA_021731095.1 Acidobacteriota bacterium
TGCACACACAACCGCCCGCCCACGAGCCCCGACTCCCTGACGCCGCCCCCCGGCGTTACCTTCTGGAGCAGGTGGAGGACGCGGCGGTCGTCCAGGTGTATGCAGATGGGTTCGAGGCCCTGTCCCTCAGGGACAAGACGCTGGTCTGGCATCTCTATCGGGCGGCGCTCGCCGGGCGCGACATCTTCTACGACCAGCGCTATGCCCGCAACCTCGAGATGCGCGCCGTGCTGGAGGGGCTGCTGAAGCACGGTGACGCGCTGGCGCCGGCGACCCTGGATGAGGTGCGCCGCTACACCAAGCTGTTCTGGATCAACACGGGCCCCTATAACAATCTGACCGCACGGAAGTTCGTCCTGCGGTTGACGCTCGACGCCCTTCGTGAGGCGGTCGGCGCAGCCTCCGCCGCAGGAGCCACTTTTCCGGCAGCCGCAGGCGCCCCACTGGAGGCGCTGGTCACACGCCTCGCACCATGTTTTCTGGATCCCTCAGTGGATCCACTGGTCACCAACAAGAATCCCGAGCCGGGCCACGACATCCTGGCGGCGAGTGCCAACAACCTGTATGACGGGGTGACCACCGGGGACCTGGAGACCTTTGTCGAGCGCCATCCGCTGAACTCGCGCCTGGTGAAACGCAACGGAGAGGTCGCCGAGGAGGTCTACCGTGTCGGCGGGCGCTATGACCGCGAAATCAGGGCGGTCATCGGCCACCTCACGGATGCGCTCCCCCATGCCACGGCGGCGATGGCCGAGGCGCTGCGCGCCCTGATCCGGTTTTACACGACCGGTGACGATGCGGATCGCGAGCGCTATGACATTGCCTGGGTCGCCGACCGCAACTCCCCGGTGGACACCATCAATGGCTTCATTGAGGTCTATCTCGACGCGCGGGGGGTCAAAGGCGCGTGGGAGGCCCTGGTCTACTACGTGAACCAGGAGAAGACGCGGCAGATTGAAGCCATCGCGACAAGCGCCCAGTGGTTCGAGGACCGGATGCCGTGGGACGCGCGTTTCCGGAAACCCGAGGTTCGAGGGGTAACCGCAAAAGCCATCGAGGTTGTCATCGAGACGGGCGAATCCGGGCCTGTCACGCCCATTGGCATCAACCTGCCCAACGATCAGCGCATCCGGGAGGAATACGGCAGCAAGTCGGTGTCGCTCTCGAATATCTTCGAGGCCTACGACAAGGCGACACCGCCGGGGCTCTACGCCGAGTTCTGCTGGGATGAGGACGAGGTGGCACGGGCCACGCGCTGGGGTGCCAGGGCCGGCGAACTGACGACCGACCTGCACGAAGTCATCGGTCACGGCTCTGGCCGGATGGCAGACGAGGCCGGCCCGCCGCCACAGTCGCTGCTCAAGGAGTACTACTCCGCACTTGAAGAGGCACGGGCCGATCTGGTGGCGCTGTATTTCATTGCCGATCCGAAGCTGGCCGAACTGGGGCTCGTTGACGCGGCAGAGCAGGACACCCTGGTCCGGGCCGAGTACGAGTCGTACGCACGCAACGCGCTGACACAGTTGCGGCGCATTGCGGAGGGTACGCAGATCGAGGAAGACCACATGCGGAACAGGCAGATGATCGTGCACTGGCTGCTGGCCCACACGCATGCGGTCGAACGCCGGGTCCGGAATGGCCGGACCTACTACGTGCTGACGGATGCGCGCGCCTTCCGCGAGGGCGTCGGGCGCCTGCTTGCCGACGTCCAGCGCATCAAGTCGACCGGCCACTATGACGAGGCCCGCGCCCTCTTCGAGCAGCACGGCGTCCACTTCGATGCACGCCTGCGGGACGAAGTGCTCGCCCGCGTGGCTCCGCTTGGATTGCCGTCGTACACGGGCTTCGTGATGCCGCGCCTCGAGCCCATGCTCGACGCGGACGGCCGCATCGCAGACGTGCACATTTCCTATCCGTTGAGCCTCGAGACCCAGATGCTCGAGTACGCGGAGGCTGGTCGCGCCTGAGTCCACCGGGCCTGCTGGTTGAAGGCTGGGTTCGATGGTACGATCCGCAGCGTGGCGGACCGGCGCCCTTCCATTTCACTCGTCACCCCGAGCCTCAATCAGGGCCGCTTCATCAGGCGCACGATTGAGAGCGTGCTTTCGCAGGCGTATCCGGGTCTCGAGTACGTGGTGCAGGACGGCGGCTCGGCCGATGAGACCAGTACCGTGCTGGCCTCTTTCGGCGAATCGTTGTCCCACCGGACGGAACCGGATCTGGGACAGGCCGATGCCATCAACCGCGGGCTTCGGAGGTCCAGCGGCGAGATCCTCGGCTTTCTGAACAGTGACGACATTCTGCTCCCCGGAAGCCTCGATGCCGTCGGCCGGGCGTTTGCCGATCATCCGGAGACCCTCTGTGTGTTCGGTGCCGGACGCTTCATTGACGAGCACGATGCGCTGATTGGCGACTACCCCGTGTGGCCGGATGCGTTCTCTCAGCTCGACCACGCCTGCGCCATCGCCCAGCCAGCCACCTTCTTTCGCCGCGAGGTGTGGCAGGAGGTGGGAGAGTTCGAGACAGGTCTTCACTATGCCCTCGACTACGACTACTGGTTCCGCCTGCGGACCAGATTCGGTGCGGCGCGCGTCCTGTATCTGAACCAGCCGCTGGCGGCCGCCCGCGTGCATCCGGCCGCCAAGTCAGTCGCGGCGCGGGGGCGTGCGCTCGAAGAGATTCTGACGGTCGTCCGGCGGCATACGCGCCATGTGTCACTTCAGTGGTATCTGGCCCGATGGGATCATGTGCTGGATGGCCGGTCCCAGACCACGGAGCCACACGCGTACCGCCTGAGGGTGGTCGCATCTGCCCTGCTTGAGTTCATCCTGAAAAATCCGCGAACCTACTGGTGGCCGACGCTGAGACAGGCGGGCGCCAGACGCCTGAGACGGGCCGCGGCATAGCCGTGAGAATCTCCATCATCACACCGTGTCTCAACCCGGGTCCGTTGCTGGCGGACACGGTGGCGTCTGTCCTCGGGCAGCGCGCGCTTCTTCACGGCTCCACCCAGCTGGAGTACCGCATCGTGGATGGCGGGTCGACGGATGGCTCGCTTGACGCGGTGCGGGCCCTGGCCGATCCGCGGGTGTGCATTGTGTCGGAGCGGGACGGCGGGATGTATGAGGCGGTGGCGAAAGGACTCCGTCTGGCCACGGGCGAGGTCGTGGCGTACCTGAACGCGGGGGACCTGTACGCGCCCACAGCCTTCGAGGTCGTGGCCGAGGTGATGCGCAGGCCAGAGGTCCGCTGGATGATCGGGTGGGGGGTGGAAGTGACGAGCGGCGCGGTTCCGGTCCATGTCATGCACCCGTACCGCTACACGCGCCGGTGGCTCGAGCGCGGCATCTATGGCTCCAGCCTTCCTTTCGTGCCCCAGGAGTCGACCTTCTGGCGCCGCGAGCTCATCGCGAGCGTGGACCTGGCCCGGCTGGAGCGGTTCAGGCTGGCTGGAGATGCCTACCTGTGGCGCTGTTTCGCACGCGAAGCGGAACCCTTCGTCGTGTCGTCTTACCTTGGCGCCTTCCGCCGACACCCGGGCCAGTTGTCCGAGGACCGCACCGGCTACCGTGCAGAGATGAGGATGGCCACGACGCCCCCGACCCTGGCTGACCGGCTCGGCGCCTGGCTCGAGCGCCCGCTCTGGCACGCACCCCGTCGCGTGAAGAAGGCGTTCAACAGACACCACTTCCTCGAATACGACCATGGCCGCAACGCCTGGACGTGATGGGCGACGGGAGGTTCGCACGCATGTTCTCCTCACGCCTGCCACCTGACGTGGCGCCCAACGCCCTGACACGCCGACTCGAGGCCCTGCGTGCGGAGGGTGAGCGGATTGTCGACCTGACCGAGTCGAACCCTACACGTGCCGGCATCGACTACCCGGACGACCTGCTGACCGGCCTGGGTACCGCTGCCGCTCTCAGGTATGCCCCGCTACCGCTCGGGTTGCGCAGCGCCCGTGAGGCGGTGGCTGCCGATCAGGCCCGTCGCGGCGCCGGTGTCGACCCGGCGCACGTGGTGCTGACGGCCAGCACCAGCGAGGCGTACAGCTGGCTGTTCAAGCTGCTCTGCAACCCTGGCGACCGTGTACTGGTGCCCCGGCCGAGCTATCCGCTGTTCGAGCACCTGACCCGCCTGGATGCGGTCGAGGCCGTGCCGTACGACCTGGAGTATCACGGCCGGTGGGAGGTGGACTTCCCCAGCATCGAGCGTGGGCTTGTCGAGCGCACGCGCGCCATTCTTGTCGTCTCTCCGAATAATCCGACAGGTTCGTACCTGTCACGCCCCGAGGCAGATCGGCTTGTGGACCTGTGCGCAGGGCATGGCCTTGCCTTGATTGCCGACGAGGTCTTCGCGGACTACACCCTCGACGCGCGGGCCGATCGGGTCACGGACCTGGCGCTGCAGGAGCGGGCGCTCGCCTTCACGCTGGGCGGGCTGTCGAAGTCTGTCGGTCTGCCCCAGCTCAAGCTTGGCTGGATGGTGGTGGGTGGACCGCCGGCACGCCGTGATGCCGCCCTCGGTGCCCTCGAACTCATCGCAGACAGCTATCTGTCCGTCTCCACACCCGTGCAGCTGGCAGCCCCCGCACTGCTCGGCCGTGGACATGTCGTGCGTGAACGGATTCAGGCCCGTATCCGCGAGAACCTGGCCCGGCTTCGCTCGTTGGTGGCGATGCACCCCTCGTGCGAACTGCTACCGGCAGAGGGCGGCTGGTCCGGGGTTGTGCGCGTGCCTGACCTGCAGGGCGAGGATGCGCTGGTCATGGCGCTGCTCGAGCGGGAGCGGATTCTCGTGCACCCCGGTTATTTTTTCGACTTCCCGCGCCCGGCCTACGTCATCGTGAGCCTGCTTCCAGAGCCCGGCGTCTTTGCGGACGCAGTGGCCCGAATGCTGCAGGTCGTATCGGGATGACCGCGTCGCCGTCTACCTCCCCGTATGTCGCCGGCCGCCGGGCTGGCCTGCTGGTTCCGCTGTTCTCCCTCAGGTCCACGACCAGCTGGGGCATCGGAGAGATCCGGGATTTGCCTCACCTGATGGGCTGGATGCGCCAGGCGGGTCTTCGTCTGCTGCAGCTGCTGCCGGTCAACGAGCTGGCGCCGGGCGAGGCGTCGCCCTACTCGGCCATGAGTGCACTGGCCATCGATCCCCAGTTCATCAGCGTTCGGGCACTGCCGGACTTTGTGGACAGCGGCGGAGAGGCGTCCCTGACGCCGGCTCTGCGGGCCAGTCTGGCCGAAGTGCGACGGAGCCCGCGCATCCAGTATGCCGCCGTGCGTCATCTGAAGTCGGTGGCACTGAGACAGGCGTTTGCCCACTTCAACCACGTGCACTGGCAGCAGGGCACGGCGCGTGACGCGGCGTTCCGGCAGTTTGTCAGTGCCGAGCAGTGGTGGCTGGAAGACTACGCGCTCTTCCGTGCGCTGCATGCCCGCTTCGGGGAGCAGCCCTGGACCGCCTGGCCGGCGCCGCTGCGCGACCGCGAAGCCCTCGCCCTCGCGGACGCGGCGCGTGAACTGGAGCCGGAGATCCGCTTCCGCCAGTACCTGCAGTGGGTGGCCGCCGAGGAGTGGCGGGAAGCACGGCTGCGGGCGGGGGACATTGCCCTCTATGGCGACCTGCCTTTCATGGTGAGCCTGGACAGTGCGGACGTCTGGTCGCGCCAGCACGAGTTCCGGCTGGATGCGCGGGTCGGTGTGCCCCCTGACGCCTTCAGCGAGACAGGCCAGGACTGGGGTCTGCCGGTCTACCGCTGGGACGTCGCACTCGGCACGGGGCTCGCCTGGCTCAGACACCGGGGCACCCGTGCCGCTGCCCTCTACGATGGATTCCGCGTCGACCACGTCGTGGGCTTCTACCGCACCTATTACCGGGTGGGCGCTGAGCAGGAGGGGCAGTTCACCCCCATTCGGCAGGATGAACAGCAGGGCCTGGGTGAACAGGTGCTCGGCGCACTGGCCGGGGCCGGCGCGGCGCTGACGGCAGAGGACCTTGGTGTGGTTCCCGACTTCGTGCGCGCCTCGCTGGCTGACCTTGCCATTCCCGGCTACAAGGTGTTCCGGTGGGAGCGGGAATGGAACGACGCCGGTCAGCCGTTCATCGATCCAGCCCGGTATCCGGCCTGCTCGGTCGCCACCTCAGGCACCCACGACACCGAACCCATGGTGCTCTGGTGGGAGGCCGCGGCGGTGGAAGAGCGCGAGGCAGTACTGGCCATCCCGTCAGTGGCCGAGCGGTTGTCGGCTGACGACCTCGCGGCTCTTCGGGAGACCCAGACCCTTTCATCACCCGCTGTCGATGCCCTCCTTGGCGCACTCTACCAGTCGGGCTCGGATCTGCTGATTCAGCCGGTGCAGGACCTGTTCGGCTGGCCGGACCGGATCAACCGGCCGGCCACGGTGAGTGACGAGAACTGGCGTTGGACGCTGCCCTGGCCGGTCGACCGGATGACGGACATGCCGGAGGCCAGGACGAGAGCGGAGCACCTGCGGGCCATGGCCGACGCCTCACGGCGACTGGCCCGCCCCTGAGGGTCAGCCGCGGGCCTGGATCTTCGCCCAGCTGTCCTTGAGCGTCACGGTCCGGTTGAACACCGGCCGATCGCTGGTCGACTCAGGATCCACGCAGAAATAGCCCTGTCGCTCGAACTGCACCTGGCTGCCAGCCGGCAGCGCCACGAGTCCGGGCTCCACCTTGCAGGTCGTGAGGCGCTCGAGTGACGCTGGATTCAGGTCCTGCTGCCAGTCGGCTCCCGTTCCCTCCGGATCCTCGGACGCGAACAGGCGGTCATACAGGCGGACTTCGGCATCCCGCGCGTGCGTGGCCGACACCCAGTGGATGGTGCCCTTCACCCGACGCTGGGCCGTTTCACCATTCAGGGACCCGGGGTCGTAAGAGCAGCGGATCTCCCGAATCGAGCCGTCGGGGTTCTTCTCCACACCTTCACACTTGATGATGTAGGCCCACCGCAGGCGCACTTCGGTGCCGGGCGCCAGACGGAAGAACTTCTTCGGGGGCGCCTCCATGAAATCCTCGGCCTCGATGAAGAGCTCACGGCTGAAGGGAAGGGCACGGACACCGGCCGTCTGATCTTCCGGGTTGTTCACGGCCGACACCTGTTCGACCTGCTCTGCCGGATAGTTCTCGATGACGACGCGGATGGGGCGAAGCACCGCCATCGCGCGATTGGCCCGACGATTCAGCTCCTCGCGCACCGTGTGTTCGAGAAGGGCCACGTCAATGACGTTCTCCTTCTTCGCCACGCCAATGCGGGCGCAGAAGTCGCGAATGGCCTCTGGGGGCACTCCGCGCCGCCGAAGTCCGGCCAGTGTCGGCATGCGGGGATCGTCCCAGCCGGCGACACGCTGCTGCTCCACCAGTGTGAGCAGCTTGCGCTTGCTCATCACGGTGTAGTTCAGGTTCAGACGCGCGAACTCGATCTGCCGAGGGCGGTGCTCCGTCCGGGCCTTCTCGATCACCCACTCGTAGAGCGGCCGGTGATCCTCGAACTCGAGGGTGCAGATCGAATGCGTAATGCCTTCGATGGCGTCGGAGATCGGGTGCGCGTAGTCGTAGGTCGGGTAGATCGGCCACGCATCCCCGGTCCGGTGGTGCGTCGCGTGCCGGATCCGGTACAGCGTCGGATCGCGCATGTTCATGTTCGGCGAGGCCATGTCGATGCGTGCGCGCAGCACATGGGTGCCGTCCGGGAACTCGCCGGCGCGCATGCGGCGGAAGAGCTCCAGATTCTCCGCGACCGGACGATCGCGGTAGGGGCTGTTGCGACCCGGTTCGGTCAGCGTGCCTCGGTAGTCGCGAATCTCGTCGGCCGTCAGACTGTCGACATACGCGTCGCCGCGCTCGATGAGGCCGATGGCGTGCTCGAAGAGCCGCTCGAAGTAGTCCGAGGCGTAGAACATCCGCTCGCCCCAGTCGAATCCGAGCCAGCGCACATCCGCCTCGATCGACTCGACGAACTCCACGTCTTCCTTGGTGGGGTTGGTGTCGTCAAACCTGAGGTTGCAAAGACCGGCGAAGTCGGCCGCGATGCCGAAGTTCAGGCAGATCGATTTGGCGTGGCCGATGTGCAGATAGCCGTTGGGCTCCGGAGGAAAGCGCGTGTGTACACGTCCACCCTGTTTGCCGTCACGGCCATCGGCGGCGACGATCTCACGGATGAAGTCCTGAGATGTGGAGGTATCGGTCGTGGTCGGTTCGGGGTCGGTCACAGACAAAATCGTCAGGGGCTCCTGTGCCGACATTATTTCACGCCAGACCGTCCCCGTGATCGCCGACTGATGGGGATTCCTCCACCACGGCGGCCAGGCTGCCGTGCTGGAGGGCACGGGGAACGGTGTCGATCGCCTCTGCGGGGGGAATATCCTCCCGCGTGGTGACGCTCAGCTCACGCAGTCTCCGTGCGCTCACGAGCACGCGCCCCTCAAACGACCCGACAGCTTTGTTGTACGACTGGACGGCGCCATCAAGCTTCCGGCGCAGATCGTCGAAGTGTTCGCTGAAGGTCGTGAGGCGCTCGTAGAACTCCTTGCCAAGCGTGGCGATCTCCCGGTAGTTGTCCGCGAGGGCTTCCTGCCGCCACGAATGTGCCACCGTGGTGAGCAGGGCAATGAGGGTGATGGGGCTGGCCAGGAGCACTTTCTGCTGCAGCCCGGCCTCGACCAGGGTCAGGTCGTGCTGAAGGGCCGCCGCAAAGAGCGCCTCGCCCGGCAGAAACAGAACCACCATCTCCGGGGAGTGTCCCAGCTGATCCCAGTAGGCCTTCGACCCGAGGCGGTCCACATGGTCCCGCACCTGCCGCGCATGGGTCGTGAGCCGTGCCACCCGGGCCGCATCATCCGCGGCTGACTGCGCGTCGAGATAGGCATCGAGGGGCGCCTTGGCGTCCACGACGATCTGCTTGCCACCGGGTAGGCTGACGATGAGATCGGGCCGCAGGCGACCGTTCCCGCCTTCTATCGTCGGTTGCTCCTCGAAGTCGCAATGTTCCAGCATGCCGGCGATCTCGACCACCCGGCGCAGTTGCATCTCGCCCCAGCGGCCGCGCACATCTGGCGTCCGGAGGGCGCGCGACAGGGTCGTGGTGCTCTCGCCGAGCGCCTTCATCCGTTCGGTCAGTTGCGCGTACGCGGTCGAACGCTCCTTCTCGGCCTCGGTCAGTTTCTGATCAACACCCTTGAGCGTGGTCAGCATCGGTTGGACCAGACCGTCGATGGCGCGCTGGCGCGACTCCAGGTCGAGCACGGCTTCCCGCTGAAACCCGGAGAACGATGTCCGGGCCAGGTCCAGGAAGGCAGAGCGATTGGTGTGGAGCGCCTCGGCGGCCAACGACTGGAAGGTCTCGCGGAGCTGCCGCTCGGCGCGTTCGGCGTTGGCCCGCTCCGATCGGGCCAGCAGACGGGCTACAGCCACGCCCAGCACTGCCCCCGCCAGCAGGGCGGCCAGCACCAGGGCTGAGGCCAGCGGGGTCATCGCTTCGGCAGCCCGGCGGGCACGATCGGGCCGGGCTTGCGTGGCAGCAGATTGTCCCGGGTCGCCGCCTGGTAGACGAAGCTGGCGATGAAGACGGCATTGCGGCTGAGGTCCTCGGCCGGCACGCGTTCGTAGAGGTCCAGGTTGGAGTGGTGCGAAAAGGTGAAGTACTCGAGAGGGTCCTGGATGAACTGGAAGGCAGGCAGCCCTGCCTGATCGAAGGGGACGTGGTCCGTGCCCCCCGTGCCCCTGAGGGCGGTGGTCTTCATCCCCATGGACGCGAACGGTGCCATCCAGGAGGTGAACACCGGGCGGACCTGCTCGTTGTGTTCGAGGTAGACCCCCCTGATCGCCCCTGCGCCGTTGTCCATGTTGAAGTAGGCGGACAGCCGGCCGTGCTCGGCCGTCGCGGTCCCGTCTGCGGAGCTGCCAAAGTGGCGCGCCACGTACGCGCGCGAACCGAGCAATCCCTGCTCCTCACCGGTCCAGAGGGCAAGCCGGACGGTGCGGCGCATGGGCAGACCGATCGCCTTGAGAATCCGCATGGCCTCCATCGTCGCGGCCACCCCGGCCGCATTGTCCGTGGCACCGGTGCCTCCATGCCAGGAATCGAAGTGGGCGCCGAGCATGACCACCTCCGAGGCGCGGTCCGTGCCAGGGATCTCCGCCATGATGTTGATGCCGTCTCGGGGCTGGTCGTGGAACGTGTTCCGGATGTCCAGTTCGAGCCGCACGGGCAGCTTGCGCTCCAGGGTCCGGAGCATGCGCCCGTAGTGTTCCGTCGCGACCACGACCTCGGGCACGGCTGGTGCGGCGTCGTCCGTCCGACCGTCCTCGTTGCCCATCACGAGCAGGCTGCCGTGGTCGCCCACGCCGGCCCCGGGCTCAAGCACCGCCACCACACCCTCCCGGGCCAGGAACCGGAGCAGCTCCCGCCGGAACTGCCGCCCGCTGCCGGCAAAGCTGCGCGATTGGGCGCCGGCCAGCGGACGCTGGCGGGACATGTCGTCGAGCTCCTGGTCGCTGAGCCGCCGGCCGATGGGCTCGGTGCCCAACCTGACGCTTCGCTCCCGGCTCAGCAGGACAATGCGCCCCTTGAGGCGACCGGTCCAGAGCGGGAAGTCCTCCTCCCGATCGATGATGGCCAGGATCGCCTCCGCGGTCACTGGCCCTCCCGTGCCGACCGTCCATGCCTTGGGCACGCCGAGCACGGGCCACGGTGTGGGCGCTGTCACCACCACCGTGAATCGCTCGTTCGACCAGCCTCGGCCGAACCTGCCCCAGGGTTCAGCAGTCACGTTGGTCAGGTCCCAGCTCTGGAGGCGCCCGATGGCCCACCTGGCCGCTGCCAGCATGCCGGGTGAGTTGGTCAGTCTGGCGCCATGCACATCCGTCAGCCAGGACAGGGTGTCCATGACCTGGGAGTGGCGGAGTCCTTCCTCCGAAATCCGGCTGACGACGGAGGCATCAGGCTGGTCACCCGTCTCGGCTGCGGGCACCGCCAGGAGCGTCGCAGCGGCCAGCAACCCGATGACCAGACGGCCAAACAGGGCGAAGCCCGCGGAGCGTGGCAGGGAAGGTGAGGGCACGGCTGGCCTGAGTCTAGCGGGTCACCAGAGAGGCGGCAAGACGGACACGCGGTGACGGGCCTTGATAGGATGATGCAGGCATGGCCGCTCGTCCGGCCTGCCACATCGCGTCACCTGACGACGCTCAGAGAGGACATCGAGTCATGAAGCAGACGTATCTTGCCGCCCTGCTGGCGGTCGCCGTCTCCGCGCCACTGGCCGCCCAGGCTCCGACCGATCCGCTGACCTCCGCGCTCAAGCGGCAGTCCGACGGCATCGCGCTCAACCTGAAAGAGGCCGCCGAGGCCATGCCGGAGGCGAAGTACGCGTTCAAGCCCGCCCCGGACGTGAAGACCTTTGCCCAGGAAGTCGGCCATGGCGCCAACGCGCAGTTCAATTTCTGCTCGCGGGCCAAGGGTGAGGCGAATCCGAACAAGGAGAACTTCGAGACCCTGACGGACAAGGCTGGCCTGGTGAAGGCCGTCGTGGCGTCGAACGAATACTGCGCATCGGTCTTCACCGGCCTGACCGACAAGGCCCTGATGGAGATGATTGGCCAGGGTGCGATGGCCCAGCCGAGAGCCGCGATCATCGGCGCCAACATTGCCCACTCCAACGAGACCTACGGCACCATCGTTCCCTATCTCCGCATGAGCGGGGTGGTTCCGCCGTCGACGGCGCGCGCCCAGAAGCGATAGGGCGTCCGTGGCTGTTCTCTCACCCTTCCGCGCCCTTCGCCCGACACCTGGCAACGTTGAGCGTGTCGCCTCTGTCCCGTACGATGTGGTGAACGCCGAGGAGGCCCGGTCGCTTGCGACCGGGAATCCGCTCAGCTTCCTGCATGTATCCCGGGCCGAGATCGATCTTCCCGCAGAGACGGATCCGTACTCCCGGACGGTGTACGACCGCGCCGTCGCCAATTTCGCAGCCCTGCGGGCCGACGCACCCCTGGTGCAGGAGGCCACGCCGAGCCTCTATGTCTACAGGCTGCGGATGGGTCAGCACGAGCAGACCGGCGTGTTCGGCTGCTATTCCGTCGATGAGTACGACGCCGATCTCATCAAGAAGCACGAGCGGACACGCCCGGACAAGGAGGACGACCGGACCACGCACCTGCTGGCACTGAATGCACAGACGGGTCCGGTGTTCCTGGTGTACCCGGCCTCGCCCGGAGTTGACGGCATCGTGACGCGCACCATGGCTGGAGCACCGCTCTTCGACTTCACGGCTCCGGATGCCGTGGTGCACACGCTGTGGCGCGTCGCCGACAGCGACACGCAGGCACTCGTGGATGCGTTCGACCAGGTGCCGGCGCTCTACATTGCCGATGGTCACCACCGCGCTGCCAGTGCGGGACGCGCGCGCAAGGCGCTCTCGACGCACGGTCGCGGTGAGTGGGACTCCTTCCTCGCCGTCGCCTTTCCAGGCAACCAGACGCAGATCCTCGCCTACAACCGCGTGGTGAAGGACCTCAACGGCCACACGGCAGAGGCACTGTTGCAGGAAGTCAGGGCGCGCCACACGGTGACACCGGGCGGCACCACACCCGGCAGGACCGGAGAGGTCTGCATGTATCTCGCGGGACAGTGGCACACGCTGGCGCTGACGCCAGCGCCAGCAGACACGCCGGAGACGGACAGGCTGGATGTCAGCCGCCTCCAGGACACCGTGATTGCCCCGCTGCTCGGCATTGCCGATGTCCGCACGGACAAGCGGATCGACTTCGTCGGCGGCGCCAGGGGTA
>JAKFYA010000340.1 GCA_021731095.1 Acidobacteriota bacterium
CACCGTCGCAATCCGAACAACACCGGGGGACAGCCCGGCATCTGGGTCGCCCGAGAGGGACCGACCGTCGTAGGCCAGTACCCGACCCTGCCTGTGCGCCTGTCGTTGCGCGGCATCGAAGTGGACGGCGCGTGGGGTACGGAGGCCGTGGTGGCGCCCGAGCGCGACGCCCAGGGGATAGGCGAAGCGCTGGTCCGGACGTGGGACCGCAATGCAGGCGCCGCGTTGTCGCTCGGCACCAGCCCCGAATCGCGCCAGGTGCTGGAGCGGCTCCACTGGCCCACGCCGACACTGGTGCCGCAGGTCGTCAAGCCGCTGACCCGCCGAGCCGTCCGGCTGGTGGGCTGGCCGGCGCCTCTCAACCGGCTGGTGTCAGAGGTGGCCATGCCGGTCATCCGCATCGTCTCGCGGTCCAGACCGCTCAAGGCTGAGTGCGAGCCGATTCGCCGCTTCGATACGGCCTTCACGGCGCTGTGGGACCGGCTGGCGTCACAGTTCGACCTGGCCGTCCGGAGAGACGCGGCCTACCTGAACTGGCGCTATATCGAGCCGCCACACGTGCGGTACTCCGTGGTGGCGCTCAAGCGCGAAGGTGAGGTGCACGGATATGCCGTCTACCGGCACCGGCACGAGCCGCTGGGACGGGCCACGATTCTGGTCGATTTCCTGGTGGCGCCCACGGACGTGGCCGGCCTGAAGACCCTCCTTCGCTGGGTGGACCGCGCCGCGCGCGTGGAAGACACCGACAAGGTGCGGTGCCATGTGCTGCATGCCGGTTTCCGCCGCATCCTGCGCCACAACGGCTACTTCCAGGTGAAGTCGAACCTGGATGTCGCGGTGAAGGTGAACGCGGTTCAGGTGCCAGCCGACTTCTACGAACGGACCGATGGGTGGCACATCACCCACGGCGATTCAGACCAGGACCACTGACGTGACACTGAACGAACAAATCGGCCAGGACATCACCGCGGCGATGAAGGCCAGGGATGCGGGCCGCCTGTCGGCGCTGCGGATGCTCAAGGCCGCCATCATGAACAAGGGCGTCGAGAAGGGTCGCGACCTGGACGACGCCGAGGTCATCCAGGTGATTGGCTCGCTGGTCAAGCAGCGACGGGACGCCATCGACCAGTTCGGCAAGGCCGGTCGCCAGGATCTGGTCGACAAGGAGACGGCCGAAGTGGCCGTGCTGGAGCAGTATCAGCCACCAGCCGCGTCCGAGGCCGACATCGCCGAGGCGGTGACGGCTGCCGTCGCCGAGGTGGGCGCCACCTCGCCCAAGGACATGGGCAAGGTGATGAAGGCTGTCCAGGCGAAGCTGGCCGGCAGGACCGTCGACGGCCGCATCGTGAGCGAAACCGTCAAGCGCGCCCTGTCAGGCAGCGCCTAGACTGCGACAGGCTGCGACGTCGCCTTTGGCACAAACACCGGTGAAGGGTCTATACTTCGCAACAAGGCCTAGTCAGCCTTCACCCTTCCCTTCGGGTCTCCGCTGTGCGGAGACCCGTTTTTTTTGTCCGGACTGATGGCCGACACCCAACCCACGTCGTCCGGACGGCTGGCGCGTGCCGCTGGCGTCACCGGTGCCGCCACCATGGCGAGCCGTGTCCTGGGCGTCGTGCGGGAACAGGTGCTGGCCTCGATGTTCGGCGCCGGCGACGCGATGGACGCCTACAACGTGGCGTTCCGCATTCCGAACCTCGTTCGGGACCTGTTTGCCGAAGGCGCCATGAGCGCCGCCTTCGTCCCGACCTTCACCCGCGAGCTGAGCACCGGCGGCAAGGAGGCGGCATGGCGCCTGGGCCGTGTGGTGCTGACGGCCCTCGTGCTCATCACCGGTGTCCTCTCGGTGGCCGGCATCCTGTTCGCCCGCCCGCTGGCCAATCTGTTTGCCTCCGAGTACGCCCTGGTGCCGGGCAAGCTCGACCTGACCGTCCAGCTCACGCGCATCATGGTGCCCTTCCTGGTGCTCGTCGCGCTGGCGGCGGCGCTCATGGGGATGCTGAACGCGCTGCACCGCTTCTTCCTGCCAGCCCTGTCGCCGGCCATGTTCAATGTCGGCACCATCGTCTGCACCCTCGCGCTGGTGCCGGTGATGCCGGCGCTGGGCCTGCCCCCCATCGCCGCAGTGGCCATCGGCACACTCGTGGGCGGGTTCGGACAACTGGCGCTGCAGTGGCCATCCCTTCACAGGGAAGGCTTCCGCTTCCGACCCGCCTTCAACTTCAGCGATCCGGGACTGCGGCGCGTGCTGCTGCTGATGGGTCCGGGCACCGTGGGACTGGCGGCGACGCAGGTGAACCTGTTCGTGAACACCGTCCTGGCCACCGGCCAGGGCACCGGTGCGGTGTCGTGGCTGCAGTACGCCTTCCGCCTGATGTACCTGCCCATCGGGCTCTTCGGCGTGTCGATTGCCACGGCCACCCTGCCCACCGTGTCACGGCATGCCGCCTCCGGCGATCGCGATAGTGTGCGCCGGACCGTGGCGGACGGACTCTCACTGATGATGATGCTGAACGTGCCGGCCACGCTGGGCCTGATGGTGCTGGCCACCCCCATCGTGCGCCTCATCTTCGAGCGACGCGCCTTCACGGCGGCCGATACGGCCGCCACGGCCGGCGCACTCGAGTACTACGCCATCGGCCTCATTGGCTACTCGGTCGTCCGCATCTCGTCGCCCGTGTTCTACGCCCTCAACGACAGCCGCACGCCGGTGAAGGTCAGCATGGTGACCATGCTGGCCAATGTGCTGCTCAACGTGACCCTGGTGCAGTTCATCGGCTATCGGGGCCTGGCGCTCGGCACGTCTCTGGCGGCACTACTGAACGCCACCTGCCTGCTGGTGCTCCTGCACCGCCGGCTGGACGGCATCGAGGGACGACGCGTCGCGTTGTCGCTCGCCCGGATCACGGCAGCCTCCGCTGTCATGGCGCTCGCGGCGTATGTCACCCAGGGGTGGCTCGAGACCCATCTGCCCGGCCGCGGCGCCCTGGTGCAGATTGCGCGATTGGCGGTGTCCATGGGCCTCGCTGTGGGCGCTCTGGCCGTTGCGGCCCATCTGTTCCGGGTGCAGGAGTTCCGACAGGGCGTCTCGCTGGTGACAGCCAGACTGCGGCGGAGACGCGGATGAGCCGGCGGCCGCTCGGGCTGCCCTCCACCATCTGGCTGCTGGCCGGCACCCATCTGCTGGTCGATGGCTTCGGCAACATCTACACCCCGCTGCTGCCGCTGCTCATTCCGCGGCTGGGATTGACGCTGACGGCCGTCGGCGTCCTGCAGATGTGCTTCCAGCTGGCCAACTCCGTGGCCCAGCTCGGCTTCGGCTACCTGGCCGACCGGTGGAAGCCTCGCGTCCTCCTCATCGGTGGTCCGCTCGTCGCCGTGTCGCTTCTCAGCCTGATTGGCCTCGCCACCAACGTCTGGATGCTGGGGGCGGTGCTCATCGCCGGCGGTCTGGGCGCGGCGGCGTTTCATCCGCCCGCAGCCGCCGTGGTACATCGCTCGGCCGACGGCCGCCAGGCGTTCGCGATGTCCGTGCACATCACCTCCGGCGCGGTCGGTCAGGCACTGGGACCGGTGATCTTCGCGTCGTTCGCCACCTATGCCGGCCTGCACTGGACGCCGCTCCTGATGGTGCCGGCACTGGTGCCGCTCGCGTTCTGGCTGCGGAAGATGCCGGCGCAGTCCCTTCTGTCCGGGCGCCACGAGCGTACCGGGCTTGGCGCGCTGAGGCCCTATGCGAAGCCGCTGACGCTGCTCTACCTGATTGTGGTGCTGCGCACGCTGACCGCGGTGAGCATCGCCACCTTCACCCCGGTCATGCTGACCCGGCGCGGCATGTCGGTGAGCCAGGCGGCTGCCGTGGCAACCGTCTACCTGCTGGCCACCAGCGCGGGCACGTTTCTCGGCGGAGCTCTGGCGGACCGATATGGCGCCCGGCTTCTCATCATGGTCTCGCTCGTCGGCTCGGTACCGTTCCTGATGCTGGCACCAGGACTGACAGGCCCGGCCTTTGTCGTGACCCTCGCAGTCGGCGGTTTCCTGCTGCAGTCGACCCTGCCGGTCAACGTCACCTTCGCCCAGACGGTGGCACCGATCAGCGCCGCCACGGTGTCGTCGCTTATGATGGGATTTGCCTGGGGTGTCGGCGGCCTGAGCGTCCCGCTCGTCGGCATGCTGGCCGACCGGGTCGGTATCGAGTGGGCGCTGACAGCGATGGCAGCACTCCCGCTCCTGGCCGCGATGCTCGCGTTGCCGCTGCCGGACCACGCAGGTCCGGCCGATTCTCCAGCGTCACTGGCTGACCAATAACAGATGCGCTCGCGCTATCCGTCCACGCCCGGCATGTCGTCCTTCGGTCCAGGTCTGCTGACGCCGGCCATCCGGCTGATCATCATCCTGAACGTCGTGGCGTTCCTGGCCTCGGCGGTGGTCCCCGATTTCAACGTCTGGCTCGGGTTGCAGCCGGCCGCCGTGTTCGAGGACCTCGCGGTGTGGCAACCCGTCACCTACATGTTCCTGCACAGCGGGCTCTTCCACCTGCTGTTCAACATGCTGGCCCTCTGGATGTTCGGCGTCGAGCTGGAGCGGATGTGGGGCACGCCCTACTTCACGCGCTACTACCTGGTGACCGGCATCGGCGCCGCGCTGCTGACCGTCGGCCTCTCCCTCGTGCCTGTCGCCTTCGGCACCCAGCTCTACTATTCGCTGACCGTCGGCGCGTCTGGCGCCGTCTACGGATTGCTGCTGGCCTACGGCCTCTACTTTCCGGACCGGCCGATCTACATCTACATGGTCTTCCCGATTCCGGCGAAGTACTTCGTCCTGATCATGGGAGGCATTTCGCTCTTCTCGTCCTTCGGCGGGTCAAGCGGCGTCGCCCACACAGCCCACCTGGGCGGGCTGGTCGTCGGGTATCTGTATCTGAAGGGCGGTCGGATGCGGCCACTCGCAGAGCTGACCTACCGGTTCCAGAAGTGGAAGATCAACAGGAACCGCCGCAAGTTCGATGTCTACCAGGGCGGACGTGGCCCTCGCGACGGCCCGCCGCGGGTGCACTGAGGCCGGAGAGCCGGCCGGAATACCCGTTACCGGGTCGGTTCCTTGTGGAAGTACTCGTCAGTGTGATCGAGCCAGTCCTGCCGGATCGGGCTGAAGATATCCATCTCGAAGGTGTCTTCGAGCGCTTCGGCCTGATGCGGCAACCAGCCCGGAATGTGCAGCACTTCCCCCGCACGCACCACGGTTTCGCGGCCATCCACGAGAAACCTGAGCGCCCCGCTCAGCACGTAGGTCATCTGTTCGCTCTCGTGGCTGTGCATCGGCACAATCGAGCCGCGCTTCAGATAGATCTGCGTGACCATTTCCCTGACGCCGGTAATGACCTTGCGGGAAATCATCTCGGTGACTTTTTCCTCGGCAATATCGTCCCAGCGGTAGAGCGTCACGGCATCCGGCATGAGCGGCACTATACCACCGCGGCCAGTGCTACAATTTCACGGTTATGCACGCGCCGATCGCGGCCCCCGTTACGGGCGCACAGGCCGTAGCCCCGGCTCGCGGGCATGGCAACGTCTCAGGTGAGGACCTTCTCAGGGCCTATCGCCTGATGTTGCTGTCGCGCAAGGTTGACGACAAGGAGATCCAGCTCAAGAACCAGAGCCAGATCTTCTTCCAGATCAGCGGCGCGGGCCACGAAGCCATCCTTGTGGCCGCAGCCATGCATCTGCGGCCCGGCCACGACTGGTTCTTCCCCTACTATCGCGACCGGGCGCTGTGTCTCGCGCTTGGGGTGACCCCGCTCGAGATGCTCCTCGCCTCGGTCGGCTCGGTGGACGATCCGGCCTCGGCCGGGCGCCAGATGCCGTCGCACTGGGGTCATCGCGCGTTCAACATCCCCTCGCAAAGCAGCGTGGTGACGACGCAGTGCCTCCACGCGATCGGCTGCGCGGAGGCGACCCGTCAGTTCCAGCGCATGGCCGCCGAGTCGCTGGACGACGTGCCTGTGACACACGCCGACGAGGTGACCTACGTCTCGCTCGGCGATGGCGCGACCAGCGAGGGCGAGTTCTGGGAATCGCTCAATACCGCCTGCAGCCGAAGCCTTCCAGTGGTGTACCTGGTGGAAGACAACGGGTATGCCATCTCGGTTCCGGTGGAAGCGCAGATGCCGGGTGGCGATCTCGCGCATCTGGTCGGCAACTTCCCGGGCCTGCGGGTCATTCGCTGTGACGGCACCGACTTCCGCGAGAGCTATGCCGCCATGCAGGAGGCGGTCGAGTGGGCGCGCGAGCGCAAGGGGCCGGCGCTGGTGCACGCCAAGGTCACCCGTCCCTATTCCCATTCGCACTCGGACGACGAAGGCCTCTACAAGACGAAGGCCGAACGCGAGGCAGAAGCCACGCGCGACCCGCTCGTGCGCCTTCGCACGGTGCTCATCGACGAGGGCCTGGCCACCGCGGACGCGCTGGAAGCCCTGCGGGTCGAACTCGAGCACGAGGTCTCCGTGGCCGCGGACCGTGCCCTTGATGCGCCGAAGCCGGACCCGTCGACGGTCCTGCACTACGTCTTCTCTCCCGATGTCGATCCCACAGGCCCCGCCTTTGCCACGCCTCTGGTGCCTGAGGGCAAGCCGGACACGATGGTGGCTGCCATCAATCACACCCTGCGTGACGAGATGGCGCGCAACCCGCGCATCGTGGTCTTCGGCGAGGATGTGGCCGACGCCACGCGCGAGGAGTCGCTCGCTGAGGTATCGGGCAAGGGCGGCGTCTTCAAGGTGACGCACGGCTTGCAGCGCCGCTTCGGCGGCGACCGGGTCTTCAACTCACCGCTGGCAGAAGCGAACATTGTCGGGCGCGCGGTCGGCATGGCTCTCCGCGGGCTGAAGCCGGTGGTCGAGATCCAGTTCTTCGACTACATCTGGCCGGCCATGATGCAGATCCGCGACGAGATGGCGATGCTGCGCTACCGCTCGGGCAACACCTGGTCGTGCCCACTCGTCATCAGGACGCCCATCGGCGGCTACCTCCGCGGCGGCGCCCCGTACCACAGCCAGTCAGGCGTGAGCATCTTCGCGCACTGCCCAGGCGTGCGTATCGTGTTCCCCTCGAACGCGGCAGATGCTGCAGGCCTCCTGCGCACGGCTATCCGCTGTGACGACCCGGTGCTCTTTCTCGAGCACAAGCATCTCTACCGCCAGACGTACACCAAGGGCGAGTACCCCGGCGCCGAGTACATGGTGCCGTTCGGGAAGGCGGCTGTCCGACGTGATGGCACCGACATGGTGATCTTCACCTGGGGCGCGCTGGTACAACGGTCTCTGCTGGCTGCCCAGCAGGCCGAAAAGGATGGGCACAGCGTGGCCGTGGTCGACCTGCGGTCGATCATGCCCTACGACTGGGACACGATTGCCGCATGGGTGAAGACGACGAACCGCGCCATCATCGTGCACGAAGATCCGCTCACCTGCGGCTTCGGTGCCGAGCTCGCCGCCCGCATCAGCGACGAGCTGTTCAGTGACCTCGATGCGCCGGTCCGTCGGGTCGCGGCGCTCGACTGCCCGGTGGCCTATGCTCCGGTGCTCGAAGAAGTGATCCTGCCCGGATCACCGGATATCCTGCGCGCCATCCACCAACTGGCCGCGTTCTAGGTGGCCCATCGCCGGGCGCCCCGTCCGGGCAGCCCCGACCCCGCCATCCTTCACATCCCCCTGGAGCCGCCTGGTGTCGTCTGAACCCAAGAAGATCGTCCGCGAGATACCCGGCCCGCTGGGCCCGATGGAGGCGCTGATTGATGCGCCGGCAGGCCCCCCGCGCGCGGCCGTGGTCCTCGGCCATCCCCTCCCGACCGGCGGGGGCACCATGCACACCAAGATGGTGTATCAGGGCGCCAAGGGCCTGGCACGCGCCGGTTGCGTGGTACTGCGTTTCAACTTCAGGGGAGTAGGGCGCAGTCCGGGCCAGTTCGACCACGGCATCGGCGAGCAGGACGACTTCCGCGCCGCCCTCGACTACATGGCGGCCACCTATCCCGGCATCCCGCTGTGGGCCGGCGGTGGCTCGTTCGGCTCCTTCATCGGCATGACGGTGGGCGCGCAGGACCCGCGGGTATCGGCGCTCATCGGCATTGCGCCACCCGTACACAAGTACGACTTCTCGGTCGTGGAAGCCTCGACCAAGCCGAAGTTCCTCGTGCACGGCGAGGAAGATGAGCTGATTCCCCTCCCGCTCATCCGCGCCTTCTACGGACGACTGCCCGAGCCCCGCGAGATGGTGGTGATTGACCGCGCCAACCACCTGTTCGATGGTCAGGCCAGCGAAGTCGGTGATGCCCTCGAGGAACTGCTTGGCGACTTCAACGGGTGAACGCCGGGTATATGGTGGAGGCAGGCGGCGCGACATCTCGCGCGCACCTGCGGCACAACGGGAGAAACACATGAACGGATTCAGGACCACAACCGGCCGATTGACGCGCGCCCTGACGCTGACGCTGCTGGCAGCCGTCGCAGGCGCGGGGCTTGTTGCGTGCTCGTCCGGACCATCCGCCCCGGAGGACGTGAAGGGCTACGCCGAGCAGGTTGCGGCGGACCGTGCGACCAAGGAAGCCTTCTTCCGCGATCTGTCGAACGCGGACAATCCGCTCAAGAACCTGACCGCAGAGCAGCGGTCGGCCCTGCTGCCGCTGGCCTACTATCCGGTCGACGAGACTTACAGCGTGCCGGCCCAGCTTGAAGTGTCGGACGACCAGCCGGTCTTCGAGATGCCGACCTCGAAGGGGCTGATGCGCAAGGAACGCCGTGTCGGCGTGCTGAACTTCACGCTGAAAGGCGAATCCCTGACGCTTGGCGCGTTCGTGGATGACGAGACCAGGGACATGAGCACGCTGTTCGTGCCGTTCACGGACCTGACGACGGGCACGGAGACGTATGCGGCCGGACGCTACCTGGACCTCCACCGGACGGTCACCGGCGTGTACGTCATCGATTTCAATCAGGCGTACAACCCCTACTGCGCCTACAACGCCACCTACGACTGTCCGTATCCCCCGCCATCGAACCGGCTGAAGGTGGCCGTGCTGGCCGGCGAGAAGGTCAAGAAGGAGCGCTGACGGCCATCATGCAGGCCCTGCAGGCGATCATCTTCGACTTCGACGGCGTCATCGCCAACAGCGAACCGCTCCATCTCCGGGCATTCCAGGACGTGCTCGAGACGCGCGGCATCTCCCTGAGTACTGCGGAGTACTTCGAACGCTATCTGGGCTACGACGATGCCGGGGTCTTCACGCACCTGTTCGAGGACCGCTCACTGCCACTGGATGCCGACACGGCGGAACGGCTGATCGTGGACAAGGAGGCGCGCATGGAGGCGCTGATGCAGGGGGGCTCGGTTCTCTACCCTGGCGCAGAGGCGTTCATCCGCGCCTGCGTGGGTCGCATTCCGGTGGCCATCGCCTCCGGGGCTGCCAGGCACGAGATTGTCGAGATTCTTGCCGGCGCGGGCCTGACCGACGCGTTTCAGATCATCGTGGCCGCAGGCGACACCCCGGAGGGCAAGCCGTCGCCACAGCCGTACCTCCGTGCCTTCGAACTGCTGCAGGCCGGACACCCGGGCGTACGCGACGCGGCGAAATGCGTGGCCATCGAGGACTCGCACTGGGGCATGGCGTCGGCCAGAGCCGCCGGTCTGCGCTGTGTCGGCGTGACGACCAGCTACGGAGCCGAGGCCCTGCCCGATGCAGAGCTGGTGGCGGGTGGACTTGGCGAGCTGACGCTGGACCTGCTGGACGCACTCGCGAACCGCGCCGGCGCATGACCGCTCCCCTGGCCGATGCCCTGCTTGAGGCCGTGCAGGCCGGCGATGTAGCCAGTGCCGCGCTGGTCGTGGCCCGCATCGAGTATCCGGGTCTGGATGCTCCTGCCTGCCTGGCCCGTCTGGATGCCCTGGGAGACGGTGCGAGCCTGCGCATCGACCAGGAGATCGCCGAGGTTGGTCGTGATCACGCGGCCACCCGGGCGGCCGGCCTGATTGCCTACCTCTTCGAGGACGAACGGTTCGTGGGCAACAAAGCCCGCTACGAAGATCCGCGCAACAGCTGCCTCAATGAGGTGCTGGCACGGCACACGGGCATTCCGCTCACACTGGCCATCGTGTTCCTGGAGGTGGCGAGACGGGTCGGCGTGAGGGCCGATGGCGTGAACTTTCCCGGCCACTTTCTGGTGCGCTGTCCGGACGCGGCTCCGGGCGGCCTGCTGCTGGACCCCTTCCACAAAGGGGCCGTGCTCTCGCCGCAGGACTGCCAGCGGATGCTGTCGCGCCAGTCGTCTGAGGAACCGGTGGGCCTGCTGCATCTGATGGCACCAGCCACACCCACGGAAATCGTGGTCCGGATGCTGGTGAACCTGAAGCGGATCTACGTGGCGATGCGCTCTTTCCCCCAGGCTCGCGACATCACCAACCTCCTGCTGGCGGTCAGCCCCTCCGGGCTCGACGAGCTGCGGGACCGGGGTCTGCTGGCCTTCCACCTGAACGATCTGTCGGGGGCGCTGCGGGACCTGGAAACCTACCTCCGCCTCTCCCGGATGGGCGAGGCCGGCCCGCTCGATGCGGACGCGCGCAAAGAGCGGCAGCAGCTCTGGGGCCACATCAAGACGCTTCGTCGGCGAACGGCCTCCCTGAACTGACATCCGGAAAGGCTGATCCGGCGATCCTGATTATTGGATTATCGGGTGTCTCCCTTCTCTCCCCCCAGCAGGCGCTGCCACTTTCAGGCCTGTTTACACCTGTTCATTCCCTCGTTCACACGGCCCGAATCCTGCATTAGGCAGGGGGCGACCGCGATGGGGGACCAGAATGTCAGATCCCTCCAAAGCGGACAAAAGTGCAAGTGAACCCAAGGAGACGATTTCGCATGACCATGAAACGAGGCGGACTGTGGCTCGCCGCGCTGGCACTGACCGTGCTGCCGGGCGTAGCCGCTGCCCAGACCACCGCCGGCATCGCCGGCATCGTGAAGGACACGTCGGGCGCAGTACTCCCGGGCGTGAACGTCGAGGCCTCGAGCCCGGCGCTGATTGAGAAAGTGCGTTCGGTCGTGACCGACGCGTCTGGCAACTACAAGATCACCGACCTGCGCCCCGGCGTCTACACGGTGACGATTTCCCTGCCGGGCTTCAGCACGTTCAAGCGTGAAGGCCTGGACCTGTCGGCTGGCTTCACGGCGAACGTCAGCGCGGAACTGAAGGTCGGCTCCCTCGAGGAGACGGTCACGGTGACGGGCGCGACGCCGATCGTCGACGTGCAGAGCGCGCGCACCCAGAACGTGATGAAGTCGGACACGCTCGACCAGCTTCCCTCGGGTTCGCGCAACCTGATGGCGTTCGCGGCCATGACGCTTGGCGCGTCCAACTCGTCGGCCGGTCGTAACGACGTCGGTGGCGACAAGGGCGAACAGGCCTCGGGCATCATCCTCCACGGCGGTCGTGGTGATGACGGCCGCGTCAACTGGGACGGCATGAACACCAACGTGTTCTTCGGTGGTGGTGGCGGCCAGCAGCGCACCTACTACTTCAACACCATGGCCGTGCAGGAAGTCGTCGTCGACACCGGCGGCGCGACGGCCGAGACCGAAACGGGCGGCGCCAACATCAACATGGTGCCCCGCGAGGGTGGTAACAGCCTCAAGGGTCAGGGCCTCATCGCCTACACCGACCAGACCTTCTCGGCGAAGTCGGTTCCGACCTCGGTGAGCGATCGTGGCTTCGCGGCGCAGTCGTCGCTCAAGAAGATCTACGACTACGGCGTCGGCGTCGGCGGTCCGCTCAAGCAGGACAAGGCCTGGTTCTACGGCACCTACCGCAACTGGGGCGCCCAGAACTACGGCAATGCCTTCCTGGACGCGGACAGCAACCCGCTGACCTACACGCCGAGCACCACCCGTGCCTACGCGGACACGTACTTCACGGACACCTCGTTCCGCGCCACCGTGCAGATCAGCAAGAAGAACAAGATCAACCACGAAGCCCACATCCAGTACGGCTGTTCGTGCGACCTCGGCATCGGCGCCGGTGCGCAGACGACGCCGGAGGCCTCCACGGACTTCAACTACGGTCCGCAGATCCTCAACCAGACGACCTGGAACTACACCGCCAGCAACAAGCTCCTCATCCAGGCGGGCGCCACGTTCCTCCGCCAGGAAGTGAACTTCGTCGACGGCGTCAGCGCCGGTCGCAGCAAGCTCACGGGCAAGGGCTCGGCCGTGTTCCCCGGCAAGGGCGTCTACGCGATCACGGACCTCGCCACGGGCTTCACCTATGGCGCGATCACGGGCGGCATCACCAACTACGGTGAGAACGACAACAGCAACAACTTCAACCAGAAGGTGTCGCTGAACTACATCACCGGTTCGCACGCCATCAAGGCGGGTCTCCAGACCCTCCAGGGCAACTACGACTTCTACGGCATGCAGAACGGCGTGGAGCAGCTCAACCTGCAGTTCCGCTCGGGCGTGCCGGTGTCGCTGACCCAGTTCGCGGGCCCCTTCCTCTCGAAGACCCGTCTGAACGCGCAGGGCCTCTTCGTCCAGGACTCCTGGACGCTGAAGAAGCTCACCCTCAGCTACGGCGCCCGCTACGACCACTTCCGTGGCAGCACGCCGGCGCTCGACATTCCCGCCGGCCCGTACCGTGCGGCCTACTCCGTGCCGGAGCAGAAGGAACTGCCGAACTTCAACGACATCACCTACCGCGTCGCCGGTGCGTATGACGTGTTCGGCAACGG
>JAKFYA010000177.1 GCA_021731095.1 Acidobacteriota bacterium
CAAGGAGATCACCGCCCGTCAGGGATTGAAGGCGGCCCGGCTGGTGTTTGCCGCCTGGGAGCAGGCGGCTGCACAGGCGGTCTCCACGCTCAAGTCGCGCAAGGCGTCGTGCCCGCTGGAGCCGCAGCGCGTCATCGTGGCGGGCGTGGACGGCGGCGACAAGGCCCTGCGCCGCGAGCATGACGCGCGCACGGCCGCCGGCCTCGACTCCACCTGGCTCGACGCGGCGCAGGTTGCCCGCCAGACGCGGGTGCCGGCCGAGTGCGGTCTTCGCCTGCCTGGCGGTGTGGCGCTCAGCCCCTATCGCGCCGCGCTGGGTCTGCTGGCCTCCGCGCCGAAGAAGCATCTGCGCGTGTGCGAGAAGTCCGCCGTGTCGGCTGTCACGTCCGACAGGTCGGGCGTCACCGTCAAGGCCGGCGGCGCCACGGTGACGGCGCAGACCGTCGTGGTGGCGACCGGCACGCCGACCGAACCGTTCACCACGCTGCAGCGGCACTTCAGGTTGCGCGAACGGTATCTCGTGCTGACCGAGCCGCTGACCGATGTTCAGCGCAAAGGCGCGTTGCCGTCAGGCGTGGCGCTGCTGGACACCCATGCGCCCTCGCATCTGCTGCGCTGGACGCCTGATGGACGCCTGCTGCTGAGCGGTGGCGAACAGGACCAGACACCCCCGGCCAGCCGCGACGCCATCCGGATTCAGCGCACCGGCCAGTTGATGTATGAGCTGCTGCTGCGGTATCCGTCCATTTCGGGCCTGCGGCCCGAGTTCGGCTGGGAAGCCGTGACCGCCCGCACGCCCGACGGGTTGCCCTGCATCGGCGCGCACGGCCACTTCCAGCGTCACCTGTTCGCGATGGGTGGCGACGGCGATTCCCTGACCGGGGCCTTTGTCGCGGCAGACATCATCCTGCGCGCCGTCGAAGGCAGACCGACGAAGGCCGACGCCGTCTTCGGCTGGGGACGCTAGGCGGGACTAGCCCGGGAGTCCCCGGTCGATCAGCACCAGCTCGCTGCCAATCTTCCCGTCGACCATCGTGAACAGGGTGAGCGCCTTGGTGGTGGAGACGCCGCCGTCGCTGCTGTTCACCACATCCACGTGACAGGCCACATGGGTGCCTTCTGCCACCAGATCGCGCACCACGTGCGTGGAGGCGCCTGACCCGGCGCCCGAGAGCATCGAGAGAAACACGTCCGTTGAGACCGCCGGTGCGCCGCCGAACTGGAAGGTGGCATCCGGGGCGCACAGCTCGCGAACCCGATCCATGTGGCCACCATCAATGGCGGCATAGAACTCCCGCACCAGATCCTTGTGCGTCTGCGACATGGGCTACTCCTCTCCAGGGCAACAATGCCCGCGGGCGCCAGACTGGCGTCGCGAGCGGTGGTGATTCTACAGTCTGTGCCCGTCGCGCAGGTGTGCAATGAGCGCGGCCATGTCGTCCGGCAGTGGGGCCTCGAAGGTGAGACGCGCGCCCGAGTCAGGGTGCTCGAAGCTGAGCCGGCGGGCGTGCAGCGCCTGACGCGGAAACTCGATGGGCCTGAGGTCGTCAGGGCCATAGGTGTAGCGCTGCTCGCCGACCAGCATGTGGCCCCGCAGGCGGGCCTGCAGGCGAATCTGGTTGCGCTTGCCGGTGTGCAGCTTCACCTCCACGAGCGACAGGTGCCCCCAGGTGTCCAGCACGCGGTACTCGGCCACAGCCTCAGCGGCCCGCGGATCGTTCGGGTGGGTTTCCTTCTGGATGAGCGCCGTGGCATCCCACACCATGTGGTCGCGCCAGGTGCCGACGGGTGGCTGTGGCACCCCGTACAGCACGGCCCAGTAGATGCGATCGGGCTCGTGCCGCCGGAACTGATCCTTCAGGCGCTGCTGCGCGCGCGGGTTCCGCGCGAAGAGCACGATGCCGGAGGTGTCGCGGTCGATCCGGTGCACGACCAGGGGTGGCTTCTTGCCCTGCGCGCGGAAGCGCACGTCGAGCATCTCTTCAACACTCGGCGCCTCACTGCGACGTTCAAGCGGCACGGTGAGCAGACCTGCCGGTTTGTTGACCACGACGATGGCGTGATCTTCGAACACCACGTCCAGGTCGGCCCCGCGTGTCGGCGCCGGCCGGCGGCGCGCGCTGCCGGGCCGGTCCATCCAGAGCCGTATCTGGTCGCCGGCAGACAGCAGCTGGGAGGCGTCGGCCATGGTGGCCTCACCCTCGTTCAGGTAGACCTTGCCCTTCGTGATGGCGTCGGCCGCCTTGCCGCGCGAGCCGAGACGGCCCGGCGCGGCAAGAAACTTGTCCAGGCGGACGCCCGCGTCCTCAGCCGTCACGTCGAACGTCACGGCACGGCCTCCGCTAGCTGCGGTCGGTGCGGATGATGCCGGAGGGCACCGCATCGCCGACGGACGACTCGAAGTTGTGGGGGTTGGTCGTCAGCCTCCGGCGCTCGGACACGATCAGGCCATACTCGGCCGCGCGCTTCCAGACCCGGTTGGCCATCTCGGTCAGATGCACGGCCTTCATGCCGTAGTAGAGGAAGAGCGCGCCGAGCGCGCCCACCACCACGGCCTGGATGACCCGCACCGTGCTGTCGCCGATGCTGGCGCCCATGCCGCCCACAATGGCGAACACCAGGAAACCGGCCGCGGCGAGGAGCGGAGTGGTCACGGTGCGCACGCCCCACGAGGCGACACGCGATTCCTTCTCCATCAGTGACGCAATGGTGTGCAGGCGCTCGAGCGCACCCTCGAGCTTGCCGAAGTCGCTGCTGTGCAGGACCTCGCGCAGCGAGATCTGCGCACGGCACGCTGCCGTGACGCGCTTGTCCCCGCGGAGCAGAGACGGCTTGTTGGTGCGCACCGTGTAGTTGGGGAAGCGCTCCTGCAACTGGCCGATGAGCCGCTCACGCGACCTCGGCGAGTGTTCGCCATCGGTCGAGACCACGTCCAGTTCCACCAGCGAGTCCGAGGGCACGAACAGCACCTCGAAGATGTCGCCGGACGCGCGCTCTTCGACATAGGCCGAGGCGTGGCGGGGGATGCCTTCATGCAGCATCGCTTCGTGGTCCAGGCAGGGCAGCACCGGCACGCGGGGCACCGGGTCCAGCCGGAAGCGGTAGAGCTTGACGGAGCGCACCACGCACAGCTCCGTGAGGCTGTCGAAAAAGCGCTGGCAGGCGATGGTTTCGTGTGAGGCGTCCATGGGTCTATAGGATACAGACTTTGACCCGGACGCCAGCAAGGGAGACCGCGCAGGGGCGGAACCGGGTGGCCCCGCCCCTGCATCGGCAAACTGGCGGAAACTAGAACGCTTTCTGGCAGGCGACGGCGTTGCTGGCAAAGCGCCAGCAGCGGAAGACCTGGGCCTTGGGCGTGTTGATGGCCCACGCGGTCACCAGCGCCGGGCTGCCTTCCGAGCAGAGCGAGACCCGCAGTTCGTCGGTCGAGCTGAACGCGAAGCGATAGACCGTGCTCATCGGCGAGGGCTGGGTGCAGCTGCTCGGGTAGATGATCGACCAGTTCTGGAACGAGACGCCGTTGGGCGACCGGAGGCGCAGGCTGGACGAGTCAGGTGCGTCGAGCACGAAGTCACCCGAATAGAGGGTGATCGGGCCGCTGCCAAAGATCGCCCGCACGACGTCCGGCGCCGTGCCGGAGGCGCCTGCGGGGCCCTGCGCACCCTGTGGACCCTGTGGCCCGGCGGGGCCCTGCGGACCGGTCAGGCCCTGAAGACCCTGCGGACCCTGCGCCCCATCAAGGCCGTTCGAACCAGCGGGGCCCTGCGGCCCGACCGGACCCTGGGCACCATCAAGACCATTCACACCCGCCAGTCCCTGCGGACCCGCCGGTCCTGCCGGGCCCTGAAGCCCCGCTGGACCCTGCGCACCGTCAACGCCGTTCGCGCCGTTGAGCCCCGCCGGGCCCTGCGGACCCGCGGGACCCTGGGCGCCGTCTGCACCGTTTGCACCGGCCGGCCCCTGCAGGCCCTGTGGGCCAACCGGGCCCTGGGCACCGTCGGCGCCGTTCAGACCTGCGGGACCCTGTGGCCCTGCTGGACCCTGCGCACCGTCAACGCCGTTCGTGCCGTTGAGCCCCGCCGGGCCCTGCGGACCCGCGGGACCCTGAGCGCCGTCTGCACCGTTTGCACCGGCCGGCCCCTGCAGGCCCTGTGGGCCAGCCGGGCCCTGGGCACCGTCGGCGCCGTTCAGTCCGGCGGGACCCTGCGCCCCAGTGGCACCCGTCGCGCCCGCCGCACCTGTCAGACCCTGTGGACCTTGGGCCCCGGCGGCGCCTGCCGGCCCAACGGGACCGATGGAGCCAGCCGGTCCGGCCGGACCCTGCGGACCCTGCTGTCCCGTGGTGTTCCAGGAGATGCGCGTCTCGCGGCGCTTGCACGGTTCATTCGCCGCGACAATTCGCAGCCGCTTCCCTTCATCCTCGTCTCTGTCCACTTTCACGCAGGCGTAGATGACGCCCCCGGGCGTGGGAATCTGGGCCGCTGCGGGCTGGGCAGCGAAGAACGCGGCACCAGACACGGTCAGCAGCAGGGCGTGTTTCAGATACGTCATAGCTGTGATCTCTCTCTGAAAGGGGTGGGGGCCGGCGCGCTATTCAACCAGCAGGATGGTCGACGCCGTCCCTTCGGGAGAGCCATCGCGCGACACGATCAGGGCATACACGCCAGCCGCCAGGGCAGGCGCGGCGGCGACGATTTCGGTGTCGCTCGCGGAGGTCACGGCCAGCGGGGAGTTGCCCAGCGTCACGGTGACGGCGCTGCCCGCCAGATGCGTACCTTTGATGGAGATGGCGCCATCGGCGTGAGCCACCGCGCCAAGCTGAATGGCGGGGCTCTGCGCCCAGGCGGTCATGGTGGGCAGCACGGAGGCTGCCGCGGCGACAACGAGCGTCGCGGCGAGAAGTCGTGTTCGAAGTGCTGATCGCATCATCAGGGTCCTCGTGAAGGTTGGTGATCGCCGCTGCCGAGCGGCGTCCAGAAGTGCTTGGCAAGATCCGGTCCGCCCTGAGAGCCAGCGCTCCTGCGCGCGCACGCTGCAGAAACCCCGTTTTCTGCCCGCTTCGCTCCACAGGCATCTGCCCTTCCCGGACCAGAACCGTAAGCGCCGCGCAACTTTTGTCATCCCTTTGAGGACATAAGGGCTCGATGCGGCGCCAGGGCACCCGTGTGCCATCGAGGACGGACGCCCTCGAAACGCTTCGCTACCGTTCGGCCACGGGTCACCTCGCGCGCATCAGATGCGCAGGAAGTGAACGCCCGCGCCCGTCGCACCGGTCCGCCCCCTTTTTACATGGAGAATCCCGGTTTGGCATTAGTCTGGCTACAGCATCTGCGGGTGGGTTCAGAAACTCCAGGAACCTGCCGATATCGTTAGTCAGGCGACAGATTTTTCCGGGGATACCACAGTCATGGCCGGCGACCTACCCATCGACCACCTGCTCCGCAGGGCCAGCTTCGGCGCCACGCCGCAGGAACGAGCCGTGTTCGCGGACCTGTCCATGTCTGTCGCCATCGAGCGCCTGGTCGAGTATGGCAACCGGCCCGACGACATCGACACGAAGATCGGCCAGGCTGACTACGTGGGCGTGACCGCCCGCGGCGCGTTTTCGCCCAATACCAACATCGAGGACGCCCGACAGCGGTGGCTGTTCCGGATGGTCCACAGCGAGCGCCCCCTCGAGGAGAAGATGGCGCTCTTCTGGCACAACCACTTCGCCACCGGCTATTCGAAGGTGGCAGGCGCGCTCGGCACGGCTCAGGGCACCAGGGTGATGGCCGGCAAGCCGGGTGAGGTTCCGGGTCCGCCCGGGCAGTACGAGCTGCTGCGCCAGTACGCGCTGGGCAACTTCCGCGACCTGCTCGTGGCCGTGGCGAAGGACCCGGCGATGCTGGTCTGGCTGGATGGCCGCACCAACACGCGGACGCGTCCGCAGGAGAACTTCGGCCGCGAAATCATGGAGCTGTTCACCTGGGGTGTGGGCCACTACACCGAGGCGGATGTCTACGCGGCTGCGCGAGTGTTCACCGGCTGGAATCTGCGCACCAATGGAGACGCGCGGGACACCACAGTCGGCTTTTACGAGTTCGTCTACAACGCGAACCAGCACGATGCCACCGCGAAGACGTTCACCTTCCCGGTGTATCCCGATGGCACGCGCACCATTCCCGCACGGGCGGCCAGCGACGGCATGCAGGATGGCATCGACTTCATCACCGCCCTGGCCACGCATCCGGAGACGGCGCGTCGCCTGGCCCGCAAGCTGTGGGGGTACTTCGTCAGCGAAGCGCTGACGCCAGATGCGGCCTTCGTCGAATCGGTGGCGGCCGTGTACCTCGAGAATCGGACCGAGATGCGTCCTGTCATCCGCTACATTCTCCGGTCGCCCTGGTTTCTGAACCCGACGCACTACTACGCGCGCTACGCGTGGCCCGTGGAGTTTGTGGTGCGAGCCATCAAGGAAGTGGGTGGGGTCGGCTTCTCGGTCGACTCGGCGCGCACGCCGCTGACCAACATGGGCCAGACGCTGTTCGAGCCGCCTGATGTGGCGGGATGGAGCCTCGGTGCCGACTGGTTCTCCACCGGAGCGATGCTGGCCAGAATGAACTTCGCGGCGCAACTGGCCTCGAACCAGAAGTTCAATCTCGGGAAGGCGGCCGCGGTGGCCCGTCAGTCTCCCGACCGCCTGCTCGATCACCTGCTGGCGGTGCTCACCCCGCCCGAGTACGCACCCGAGTCATTCGGCGTCCTCCAGGACTATCTGCGCGCCGGCGGCACGTGGACCGGCACGGACGCGCAACTCAACACGAAAGCGTCAGGTCTGGCCAGGCTCATTGTCGGGTCGGGCGAATATCAGTTCGTGTAACGGAAGCGCCAGGTCGATCTCATGCACATTTCACGACGCAGCTTTCTCCGCGATGGTGTGGCGGCCTTCACCGTCAGCATGGCGGCACCGGCCTTCCTGTCGGAGGTCGCCAGAGCCCAGGGCGCGGCCGCGCGCAATCTCGTCGTGGTGTATCTGGGCGGCGGCAACGACGCGCTGAGCACGGTGGTGCCCTACACCGACCCGTTCTATTACAGCCGACGCCCCTCCATTGCGGTGCCGGCCGGACAGGTGCTGCAGATCGGCAGCGACGCCAGCAACAAGCCACTCGGGCTGCATCCGCGACTGACGGGGCTGCGCCAGATCTTCGACGAGGGACGGCTGGCCGTCATCCAGCGCACGGGGTATCAGAACTCCAGCCGCTCGCACTTCGAGGGTACCGACATCTGGGGCACGGCGAATCCCGCGTCATCGCAGGGCATCGGCTGGCTGGGGCGCTACCTTGAGACGCTCCCCTCGCCGACAGACCCGCTGGTTGCCTGGAACACCACGCGCGAGACGCCCCGTGCACTGCTCTCCCGCGAGATCGGCGTGCCTGCCATTCCCGACCCGCGCGGCTACAGCTTCGCCAGCCCCAACAGCGGGAGTGCAGCCCTGGACGAACGCGCGGCGCAGACCAGGCTCTCTGCCTATCGGCCGTCGGACCACCCGATGCTCTCCCTGGTGAACGGCTCGGCGCTCGGCGCGCTGGAGACGCTGGATCGTGTGGCGACGGTGGCGTCCTACACAGGCACCGTGACCTATCCGAACAACGGCTTCGCCCAGGCGCTGCGCTCGGTGGCCGGTTCGATGGTCCGCGGTCTCGGCACCCGGGTCTTCTGGGTTCAGACCGGCGGGTATGACACACACTCGGCGCAAGGTGTGGCCAACGGGGCCTATGCCACGCTCATGTCCACGCTCGGCGACGGTCTCTTCGCGTTCTACTCGGACCTGCGCAACCAGGGCCTGCTGAGCAGCACGCTCGTGGTGCAGTTCTCCGAGTTCGGTCGTCGCATCTCGGAGAACGGCAGCCAGGGCACGGATCACGGCGCGGCGGCGTCGATGATGGTCCTGGGCGGTGGCGTGCGTGGCGGGCTGTACGGAACGGCGGCCTCACTCGACCCAGCCGCGTCGAACCCGACGCTCGAGAACAACGGCGGCGACGTGCGCTACGAGACCGACTTCCGATCGGTGTACGCCAGGGTGCTCGACAACTGGCTGGGTGCCAGTTCGGTGCCCATTCTCGGCGCCGACTTCCGGGCCGGCGCACCGAATTTCATCTAGACGCACAGTCATCCGGGTCCCTCCCGGTTCTGGCATCGTGCCGTATCATCGAGAGAGGAGTGTTGCCCATGCGCGTTCGCCTGATTGCCACCACCCTTTCACTGCTTGTCCTGTGGGCGGTCGTGCCGCGCGCGGCGGATGACAGGGCCGACGACGAGAAGCGCGTGGCCGACGCCACCATCGTCTTCCAGGAAATCATGGCGGCGGAGGACAAGGCGATCCCCAAAGCCATTCTCGGCAAGGCCGAGGGTATCGCCGTCTTTCCGGGCATCAAGAAGATTGGCCTCGGCGTCGGCGTCACCCGCGGCCGCGGCATCATGAGTGTGCGCGGGAAGGGCGGATGGTCGTCGCCCGCGTTTCTCACCATCACGGGCGGCAGCTTCGGCCTGCAGATTGGTGGTCAGTCCACGGACCTGGTCCTGGTGATCAGCAACCGCAAGGGGCTGGAGAATCTGGTGCGCAACCAGTTCAAGGTCGGGGCCGATGCCTCCGTCGCGGCCGGGCCCGTGGGACGCGATGCGCAGGCGGCCACGGACATCCAGATGCGGGCGCAGATTCTCAGTTACTCGCGGGCCCGCGGTGTCTTTGCCGGCGTGTCGGTGAACGGCACGACCATACGCCAGGATGGCGATGCGAACGAGCGCATCTATGGCCGCAAGCTGACCACGAGCCAGCTGGTGTTCGAGCGGCTCGGCGGCGCGCCAGGCCCCGTGGGTGGGTGGCGCGCGGTACTCGAGAAATTCGCGAAATAGCGGAATCAGGCAGGGGCGCCCGTGAACGGGCGACCTGTCAGCGGCGGCCGAGCAGGGCCTGGAGTGCCGGCAGCAGGTCCGGGTGGCGGAAAGCGTAGCCACTCCATTCGGCGCGTGCGGGAAGCACGCGCTGGCCGTTCAGCAGCAGCGCATCCGCCATCTCGCCCAGCGCGATCCGCAGGGCGGCACCCGGCGTGGCCAGCCACGAGGGACGATGCAGGACGGCACCGACGGCTGCAGCAAACTCGCGATTCCTGACAGGATTGGGTGCTGTGACATTCAGGGCGCCGTCCAGCGGTTCCGCCTTCAGGGCCCAGCACACCATCTCTACCCAGTCCTCGATGTGAATCCACGACCAGTACTGCTGACCAGAGCCCATCGGCCCGCCAGCATAGAACCGGAACGGGCGCACGATCTCTGGTAGGGCACCGCCCGTCGGGTGCAGCACCAGACCGGTTCGCAGCAGCACGACGCGTGTCCAGCGACTCGCCACCTGGGCCTCCCACTCCCACTGATTGCACACCCCGGCCAGGAAGTCGGTGCCGGCCGGCGAGTCTTCGGTGAGGGCCTCGTCTCCGCACGGGCCGTAATAGCCAACGGCAGAGCCGCTGATGAAGACGGCCGGCGGGCGCGACAACTGTCCGATGGCGTTGGCGAGGCTGCGCGTCGGGTGGACGCGGCTGCTGTCGATGATGGCTTTCCGGTCCGGCGTCCAACGCCCTTCCGAAATGGAGGCGCCACTGAGATTGATGACCGCGTCTGCGCCGTCGAGCGCCGTGGCCCACTCGCCGGCCGTGCCATCGGGATGCCAGGCCACCTCGCGGGGGCCGCGCGGCGCCCTCGACAGAATGGTGACGGTGTGTCCGTCTGCCTCAAGCCTCGGAATGAGCGCCGAGCCCAGAAGACCCGTACCGCCCGCGACAACGACTCGCATCACGGCTAATCCTGACACGAAGCGGACGCCATGTGCAGTCGCAACGTGAACAGGTGTGCAAGCGGCCTCACTCTGTCCGGCTCTGTCCTGCCACGGCGGCTTCGCCGGCCGCAACGTCGACGCGCGACAGCACCAGGCCGCCCGCCGCGAAGAACAGAATGATGGAGAGCACGGCCGGCCGGCTGGAGCCGGTCAGCGTGACGGCGGCGGCAAAGACCGCCGGTCCGAAGATGCCGGCAAACTTCTCGAAGATGGAGAAGAAGCCGAAGTACTCGGAAGACTTCTCCGCGGGAATCATCCGCGCGAAGAGCGACCGGCTCAGGGCCTGGCTGCCACCCTGCACCATGCCCACCAGCGCAGCCAGCGCAAAGAACTCCCAGGCCGCCGTCATGGCGTAGGCGAGCATGCTGATGCCCACATACACCGCCAGCGAGACGAACACCGCGGGCTTGGCGCCGACTCGGTCTGCGAACATGCCGAACAGGAACGAGCAGGGAATCCCGACAAACTGCACCAGGACGAACGCGGCAATCTGCGCGTTGCGGTCGATGCCAATCTCTGCGCCGTAGATGGCGGCCATCTTGATGATGGTCTGGATGCCGTCGTTGTAGAGGAGAAAGGCGATCAGCATCAGGAACGCCTGCCGGTGTCTCCGCAGCTCGCGGAACGCCTGCGCGACCTGACCGAAAGACGCGCGCAGGGCCGCGAGGCCGCGCGGGCCATCCGGATAGAGCGCTGGCGGCTCCGGGACGCGCCGCATGAGCGGGATGGTGAAGACGGCCCACCAGATGGCGACGCTGAGGAACGACAGGCGGATGCCGCTGAGCGTGTCGGGCAGGCCGAACAGGCCTGGTGCCAGAATCCACGCCAGGTTGAGCGCCAGGACCAGGCCGCCTCCGAGGTAGCCAATGGCATAGCCGGAGGTGGAGACGCGGTCCATCTCCTCGCGTGTGGCCACATGCGGCAACAGCGCGTCGTAGACCACGAAGCTCGACGCGACCGCCACGTTCGAGACCAGAAAGAGCCCCGCAGCCAGGGTCCAGTCGCCGCGACCGATGAACACCATCAGGGCCGTGGCGACGGCACCAATCGTGACGCACGTGGCGAGGAGCCGCTTGCGGACCGCGCGGGCATCGGCAATGGCGCCGAGGAACGGACCGATGAGCGCGGTGATGGCGACGGCAATGGTCGTCGTCCATGCATAGCGCGCCGTGGCGGTGGCAGGAGCCAGTCCAGCGGCGGCCACGTCGGCAAAGAAGATCGGAAAGACCGCCGTGATGATGGTCGACTGGAACGGCGAGTTGGCCCAGTCGTAGAGCGCCCACGCGCGCAGCTCGGGTCGGTGAAGGCCTAGTCGTCGGAGGATGACCATCAGGAGCGGCGCCGCCAGCGTAGCAGCAAATCAGCCTCGCGCTCACGTGTCATGGCAGGCGAGCCGGTCCGGGCGCCGTCCGGCAACGCGCGCTCCCAGGTCAGGGTGTCGCGGACCGTGTCGGCCATCGGGCGGCAGTGCAGCCCGGCAGCCACGGCGCGTCCGAGGTCGACTGCGCTGAACGCCGCATCAGTCGCTGGAACCCAGAGCGGCAACTCGGTCCACGGGTGCACCCCGGTTTCGCGCAGGAAGGCCTCGTCGAGCCAGGTGAACGTGGCGTGGCTGCCCAGCGCTGTGCTGGCTCCTTCGAGGAAGGCCCGCATCGTGAGCGGCGCCGTGGGACCCGTCACGTGCAACGTACCGCCGGCGCCCGTGTCGAGCAGGTGAAGGCAGAACGTCGCCAGATCACGGGCATCGATGAACTGCACGCGCTGCTCTGGGTTGCCTGGTGCCAGAACCTCGCCGCCGTCCGCCAGCCGGCGGATCCAGTACGGGAAGCGGTCGGTATAGTCGCGCGGGCCGACGATGAGTCCAGGGCGGACGATGAGCGCCTCCGCGCCAAAGGCTGCGCGGACGCGCGACTCGCACAACGCCTTCAGTCCGCCATAAGTCTCGTTGGAGAGCGCCTCCGTGCGTGGGTCCGCCAGCGTTGCGACAGGCGCGTCTTCCGTGACGCCTGATGGCAGAGGATCCGCATAGACCGAGATGGTCGAGATGAACAGGTAGCGACCGGCCCGCGGCCTGAGTCGCGTGGCCGAGGCCTCGACCACGCGCGGCAGCTGTCCGCAGGTATCGATCACGGTATCCCACGTGCGGTCGCCCAGTACCTCGAGGCCACCGTCGCGCTCGGCGTGCAGGTGCTCGGCCTCCGGCAGCACCGCGCACCCGGCCGTGCCGCGGTGGAGCAGCGTCACGGTGTGGCCTGCGCGCAGTGCAGCCTCGGTCAACGCATGACCGAGGAAACGGGTGCCGCCGATGATCAGCAGGCGCATGGGCGTCATCCAGACGATGGTAGCGCCAGAGTGGTCCCGGAGAATGGACTAGAATGAGGGGCCTCGTCTGACTGGCCTTCGCATGGTCTTCACCAGCCACGCCTTCCTGTTCTACTTCCTCCCGCTGGTTCTGCTGCTCAACTACACGCTGCCGTTCCGCTGGCTGTCGTTGATGCTGCTCTGCGCGAACCTGGCGTTCTATGGCTGGACGACGCCGCGCTGGATCCTGCTGCTGCTGTTCAGCGCCACGGTGGACTATCTCTGCGGACGTGCGCTGGCGCACCTGTCCGGCCTGCCGCGGGACCAGGGCGAACTGCCGCTGTTGCCGAAGGGCGAGCCCCGCAGTCATGGGCAGCGCGCCGTGCTCGCCGTCTCGATG
>JAKFYA010000480.1 GCA_021731095.1 Acidobacteriota bacterium
ATCGACAGCACTCTATCATGCGAACCACCCGGGTATCATGGGGACGGAGGTCTGATGCGCACGACCCGAATGCCCGCGATCCTGCTGCTCCTGTGGTGCCTCGGCAGCGGAACTGCGTACGCCGATGCGACGGTCTTTCTTGGCTCGACCACCACGCCGAACAACCGTCAGACCCGCGGCGGCTCCCTTGGTGCCGGACTGCTCATTGTGGGTGCCGAACTGGAGTACGCCGACACGCCCGAGCGCCCCGAGGAGGGTTCGCCGGCGCTCCGGACCGGCATGGGCAGCCTCTACCTCCAGACACCATTTGCGCTGGCCGGTGTCCAGCCCTATGCCACGACAGGCGTCGGTGTGTACCGGGAACGGCTCGGCAGCGCGCAGGAAACCAACGTCCTCCTCGGGAGCGGCGGTGGGGTCAAGGTGTCGCTGTTCGGCCCGGTGCGTGTGCGGTTTGACTACCGGGTCCTGAAGTTGCGCGGCACGCCGACCAACTCGCTGGTGCACCGCTACTACGTGGGGTTGAACCTGAAGTTCTGACCGGACGGGCGTTACTGGCCGGTGAAAGGCGCGCCCGACGTCGAGGGGAGAGGCGAGACAGGCGTGGGTCCTGGCTTGCCGCCGAAATCGGCCACCTGCGTCAGGCTCAGGAGACTCTGCCCGAGCACAGCGCCGTTGTAGAGCTGGAACAGCGCCTGCACCTCGTCCGGAAACACCTCGGACAGCACGCGCGACACCGTGTAGTCCGCCCCCTTCACCGCCGGGTCCATCACGAAGAGGTACAACACGCTTCCCTGCGGACCGGGCTCGGTCGCACGGAAGACCTTCCAGCCAGCGGCCTGCGCACGACGGACCGGGTCTGTGGACCGTGCCAGCGCCAGATGCAGCCGCGCCACCACTTTCTCGAAATCGCCAGTCTTGTCCGGGCGCACCGTGCTGACCACAATGCCAGCCGCCGACGCAAACACGCGACCAGGCGAGGGCACCAGCACAGGTCCACCTGCGGGACTGCCATCAGGAAGCGCGTCAGGCGACGGTGCCGAGGCGGGAGCGGAACGGGGGGGAGGAGTCTGCTGGGCCGGGAGAACGGCGGTGCTGACCGTCCCGAGGACGATCAGCACCGAACCGAGGAATCGCATCAGGCGAGTATGCCCTACTTCGAGAGATCGAGAACCGTCGCGTAGGCGCCAGGTGCGGCACCGACAAGCGCGCCCCGATACTGCTCGTACAGCGCCTTCTGTACCGCTGGATCCGTGTTCGCCTCGTACAGGATGGCCAGGATGGTGTAGTCGGCATCCTTGACCACGTTGATGACCTGCACGTAGACGGCGTTGCCCTCGGCATTGGGCTTGCCTGACTTGATGAGCTTCCAGCCAGCCGCCTGCGCCTTCCGCTCGGGCTTGTCAGACTTGAGCAGGGCCTCCTTGACCTTGCCCATCAGCCCCTCGAAGTCCGCCGTCTTGTCGCCCTTGACCACGACCGTCCAGAGCACCGTATCCCCATCGAACGTCAGCTTCTGAGCCTGAGCCGCGACGCGGCCGTAGCCAGCAGTCGGACCCTGAACCAGCGCGGGCGCCAGCACCAACAAACCAGTCAGAAGCATTCCGGACAGTCGTCGCATTGCACAGCCTCCTAAAGGAAAGGCGATTACTCTACCGCATGGGCGGCTCGATGAACACCGCCACAATTTCGTTGGCCAGTAACATCCCGCTTCTGGTCAACCGTAAACGGTCGCCATCATAGATCAGGAGGTCCATCCCCGCATCCATGAAGCGCTGTAGGGACGGGCCATATCGTGCCCAGATATCGACCCCGAACCGATTCCCGACGTCCGCCAGACTGACGCCCTCGGCCAGTCGCATTCTGGTAAAGAGCGCTTCTTCCAGTTGCATCTGGGCCGACAGGACCCGCTCTTCCACCCGCAGCCGCCCCTGCTGCGCGACGGCAGCGATGTAATCCTCGGTTCCGGACACATTTTTCCAGCGCACACCGTGGCGGGTGGAATGGGCCCCACAGCCAAAACCCAGCCACTCCCCCTCCGTCCAGTACTTCAGGTTGTGCCGGGAGGCCCGTCCGGGACGCGACACGTTCGAAATCTCGTACTGGCCGTAGCCGGCCCGGTCCAGGCGCTCCATGGCAGCCAGATACATGTCGGCGGCATCGTCGTCCGGGGCCAGCGACCACCGCGAGCGGCTCATGGTTTCGCGGAGCGGCGCGTTCGGATAAAGCTCGAGGATGTACAGCGAGGCATGGTCCGGCTCGAGGGCAATGAGCCCGTCCACCGACTCGACCCACTGGGCGACGGTCTGCTCGGGCAGCCACATCATCAGGTCAAGACTGAGATTCGTGAATCCCGCGGCGCGCGCCTCGCCCACGGCCAGCCTGGCCCGCGCAGCCGAGTGCAACCGGCTCAGCCGGCCCAGTTCGGCGTCGCGTAACGACTGCACGCCGTAGCTGAGGCGGGTGACCCCGGCCTCCAGGAACCCGGACAACCGTTCTGGTGTGACCGTTTCGGGGTTGGCCTCCAGCGTCACCTCGGCATCGGCTGTCAGCGCGAAGCTGTCACGGAGGCGCGCGATGATGGCGCCGATCTCGGCCGGTTCAAGGAGTGACGGCGTGCCGCCGCCGAAGAAGATGGTGTCGGCCGCCGAACCGTCACCAGCCCGGGTGATCTCGTCGAGCAGCGCGGGCACATACCGCTGCTTGAGGGCAGGGTCGAAGAGTCCCCGGTTGAAGTTGCAGTAATTGCAGATGGCCGAACAGAACGGAATGTGGACGTAGAGTCCGAGCACGCTACGTGCCGGCGCGACCGCCGCTCCACTTCAGCTCGGTCTTCTCCGCCGCCACCTTCGAGGGACGCAGCTGCGCCCGAGCCTGACCGCCGGCCTTCGCGGGCAGTTTCCGCCGGGGCTGCTGACGCCAGAGGGCATAGAGATCGTCCGCGCCCGCATTCGGCGGCAGGTTGCGATAGTCCGGCCCGTCATACTCGAGCAGGTCGCACATTTCCTTCAGGCGGGAGTGCAGCCGGAAGCCGACCCGTACGAGCAGCGAATTGACATCATCCGGGATGTCCTCGTAGTTCGAGGTGAAGATCGTGGGGCGCTTTTCGTTGTACCGCGTGTTAACGATGAGGCTCATCGTCTCTTCGACCCAGTCGGTCAGCCGCTCGGCGCCGAGGTCGTCCAGGACGAGGAGCTCAGCCTCCATCACCGGACGCAGCACATCCATCTCGGCCGCGTTGAGGACCGGGTTATAGGTGCTGCGGATGTCCCGCAGCAGCGCGCGTGTGTCGTAATAGAGACCCCGAGCACCGGTGTTCGCAATCACCTCACGCAGCACCGACACCGCGATGTGCGTCTTGCCGATGCCGGGAGGACCAATCAGCAACAGTCCCTTGTTGACCGCTGGAAAGCCCCGCGCGAAACGACGGGCCACGTCGACGGCCCGATTCAGCTCTTCATTGTTGTAAAGAACGAAGTTGTCCAGCGTGCAGCGCTGATACCGGGGCGGAATGCGGGCCTCCTGGAGGCGCCGCGCAATGAGCGTCGACAGACGGCACTCACACCGCGTGACGCGCGATACGCCATCAATCACTACCGACTTCCAGCCGGTCTCCTGGCACAGCTCGCAGGGCACGGCTGATGGTAACTCGAAAGCGCCGGATCTGGAGGATGCCCTACTTCGTCGGGCCGGTCGAACCCTCGTCTGGTGCGGCGGGCGCCACAGGAGGCGTATGGCGGACCAGGTCCGTCGGTGACGACTTGACAAGCGCCGTCGAGATGCGCTGTTCCCAGTCGTCGATGCCCCGCGCCAGTTCCTTCTTGACGTAGTCCATGAACTCGTTCACTTCGGACTGCATCGCTTCGATCTTCCGGCGCATGTTGAGGATGATCTCCACGCCGGCCAGATTCACGCCAAGATCGCGGGTCAGCGCGAGAATCGTCTCCAGTTGCTCGAGGTCTTCATCCGAGTACAGCCGCGTGTTGCCCTCGGTGCGAGACGGCGTCAACAGCCCCTCGCGTTCATAGAGCCGCAAGGTCTGTGGATGAATCTCGTACTTCTGCGCCACGACGCTGATCATGTAATAGGCCTTGCCCGAGCCCCGCTTGGCCATCAGGCGCCTCCACCTGCGCTGCGCACGCTCTCGCCATTGATGCGTCCGAACTCGCGAAGCAGTTCCTTCGATCGCTCGTCGAGCACCGTCGGCAGCATCAACCGCACCTCCACCACCAGATCTCCCCGGCTGCCGTCACGAACCGACGGCATGCCACGTTCGCGCATCCGGAACCGCTGTCCCGACTGCGTCCCCGGGGGAACCCGAAGGCGAGCCGGACCGTCCGGTGTGTCGATGTCCACCCGCGCCCCGAGCCCCGCTTCATGGATGGCCACAGGCACGGTCATGAACAGATCGGCGCCCTCGCGCCGGAACACCGGGTGGTCGTCCACTCGGGTCGTGATGTACAGATCGCCCGGCTCGCCTCCGCGGACGCCGGCGTGGCCCTGTCCCGCCACGCGCACACGATCCCCACTGGCGATGCCGGCTGGAAACCGAACGCGCACGCTGTCACTGTGCGTCACCTGACCGTGTCCTCCGCAGGCCTCGCACGGCCGCGGCCGTCGCTGTCCGGAGCCTCCGCAGGTCGGGCAGCCGCGCGTGAACACCATGTTTCCGCGCGCCGATCGCACCGACCCGCTGCCCTCGCATCCCAGACACGGGGCCGGCGACGCACCTGACACCCCAGCCCCCGCGCATTCCCGGCAGATCGCACGTCGCGTCACGGTCACAGACCGGTCGGCCCCGGTAAAGGCGTCGGCGAAGGCCAGAGAGACCTCCAGGTGCAGATCGGCCCCCCGAACCGGCGCCGTCTCGCGTCGTCCGTGGCGGCCGATGATGACGTCGGCGAACAATTCGCCAAAGGTGCTGTCGCGATCGCCCAGCCCCCCGGAAAAATCGAACCCTTCGAACCCGGACGGCCGAGACCGCTCGGTCTGACGCGGACTGTCGCCTGCGTCATACCGATGTCGCTGCTCCGGGTCAATCAACGTCTCGTAGGCCTGGAGAATCTGGCGAAACCGTGTCGCCGCCAGGCCATCACCCGGATTGATGTCCGGATGATAGCGCCGCGCGAGACGCCGGTAGGCCTTCTTGATCTCGGCCTCCGACGCCCCATGCGTCACCCCAAGCACGACGTACAGGTCCATGGCTACTTCTTGTCGTCGTCCACGACCTCGGCGTCAATGACGTCGCCTTGCGCCGCGTCGGCCGACGGGCCGCTGCCCGCTGACTCCGCCGTGCCGGACTGGCCGCCCGCCGCTCCGGCCTGCTTGTAGAGCGCTTCGGCGGCCTTGTGCTGGGCCGCTGTCAGCTGCTCCATGGCACGCGCCATGCCAGCCGCGTCGTTGCCCTCGACAGCCTTCTTGAGCTCAGCGACCGCGGACTCCACCGCCGCCTTGTCGGCGGCATCCAGCTTGTCGCCGGTTTCGGCCAGCATCTTCTCGGCGGCATAGACGGCCTGGTCCGCGTGGTTGCGCGTCTCGATCTCTTCGCGACGCTTCTTGTCCTCGTCCGCGTGCGCCTCGGCCTCGCGCATCATGCGGTCCACTTCATCCTTGCTCAGACCGCTCGAGGCCGTGATGGTGATCTTCTGCTCTTTCCCGGTGGCCAGGTCCTTCGCCGACACATTGACCATGCCGTTGGCATCAATGTCGAAGGTCACTTCAATCTGCGGTACTCCGCGTGGGGCCGTCGGAATGCCGGCGAGCTGGAACCGACCCAGCGTGCGGTTGTCGCGTGCAAACTGCCGCTCGCCATGCACGACATGCACCTCGACACTGGTCTGGCTGTCGGCCGCCGTCGAGAAGATCTCGCTCTTCCGGGTCGGGATGGTGGTGTTGCGCGGAATGAGGGCTGTCATCACGCCCCCCAGCGTCTCGATACCGAGAGACAGCGGGGTCACGTCCAGCAACAGCAGGTCCTTGACCTCGCCGGCGAGCACACCGGCCTGGATGGCGGCACCCACGGCAACGACCTCGTCCGGGTTCACGCCCTTGTGGGGTTCCTTGCCGAACAGTTCCTTGACGATCTGCTGCACGCGCGGGATCCGGGTCGATCCACCGACCAGGACCACTTCATCAATCTTCGAGGGGTCGAGCCCGGCATCAGCCAGCGCCTTCTTCGTTGGGCCGACCGTCTTCTGGAGCAGTTCCTCGACGAGCTGCTCGAACTTCGCGCGGCTCAGCTTCTGCTGGAGGTGCTTCGGACCACTGGCATCGGCCGTGATGAACGGCAGGCTGATGTCGGTCTCCATCACCGTGGAGAGCTCCATCTTGGCCTTCTCCGCCGCCTCGCGCAGCCGCTGCAGCGCCATGCGGTCCTTGCTCAGGTCGATGCCATCCGTCTTCTTGAACTCGGTCGTGATCCACTCGATGATGCGCTGGTCGAGGTTGTCACCGCCGAGGTGCGTATCGCCATTGGTGGCCTTCACCTCGACGACGCCTTCACCCACCTCGAGAATCGAGATATCGAACGTGCCGCCGCCGAAGTCGTACACGGCAATGATCTCGTCCTTCTTCTTGTCGAGACCGTAAGCCAGCGCCGCAGCGGTCGGCTCGTTCACGATGCGCATCACCTCGAGGCCGGCAATCTTGCCCGCCTCCTTGGTGGCCTGGCGCTGGGCGTCGTTGAAGTAGGCCGGCACCGTGATGACCGCCTTGGTCACCGCCTGACCGAGATACTCCTCCGCCGCCTGCTTCAGCTTCTGGAGCACCATCGCCGAAATCTGCGGCGGCGCATACTCCTCGCCGAGGATGCCGACGCGCACGTCGCCATTCGGGGCTGACGCCACGCTGTACGGCACCATCTTCATCTCTTCGTTCACTTCATCGAAGCGACGTCCCATGAACCGCTTGATGGAGAACACGGTGTTCTCCGGGTTCGTGACCGCCTGCCGTTTGGCTACCTGGCCGACCAGGCGCTCGCCGCTCTTGGTGAAGGCCACCACCGATGGCGTCGTCCGACCCCCTTCCGGGTTCGTGATGACCGTGGGCTCGCCGCCCTCCATGACCGCCACCACTGAGTTGGTCGTGCCAAGGTCGATGCCGATGATTTTGCTCATGTTCCGTCCTATCGACGCGCGGATGCCGCGCGGAGAAGCCGCAGATATGCGAATGTGGTTTCCATTTTATCTGAGCGGATACCCATCAACTACATCCTTTTTTGCACACACCACGGGTTCCGCTAAGACCTGACCAGCCAAGAGGTTGCCTTCGCTATACTGGGCTTCAGCCAGATGTCAGCCCCGAATGCCCCCACGCGCCAGCGGACCCGGACGGGCCGGCCCCGTTCACTGTGGCGCTGGGTCGCGCTGGGCGCGGCGTTCCTCCTGATGGCCGCAGCCGGAGCCGCCAGCGGGGTCCTGTTCGCCATGGCCTCGGACCTGCCCGCCATCAGCGCGCTGGATGATTACCACCCCAGCACCATCACCAGGCTCCTGGCCAGGGACGGCCAGGTCGTCGGGGACTACGCCACCGAGCGCCGGACAGTCGTTGGGTACGACGATGTCGCCCCGGCACTCCGCAACGCCGTCGTGGCCACCGAGGACGCCGGGTTCAATCAGCACGTCGGCCTGAGCGTCTCGCGCATTCTCATCACCGCCGTCAACGACGTCCTGACGGGGCGTCGCGCCGGCGCCAGCACACTCACCCAGCAACTGGCCCGCGACCTCTTCCTCCGCGACTACATGAAGAACGGCGTGTTCCAGCGCACCCTTGCCCGGAAGGTCCGGGAAGCCATCGTCGCCTTCCAGATCGAGAAGCGGTACACGAAGCGCGAAATCTTCACGCTGTACATCAACCAGATCTATTTCGGGCATGGCGCCTACGGCGTGGAGGCCGCGTCGCGCCTCTATTTCCGGAAGGCGGCCCGGTCGCTGACGGTCGAGGAAGCCGCCATGCTGGCCGCCATCATCCAGCAGCCCGAGCGGCTGAGCCCGTTTGTCAATCGTGAGCGCACCCTGCAGCGCCGGAACTACGTGCTGCAGCGGATGGCCGAGGAACACTACCTCACCCCCGAAGACGCGACCGCCGCCAAAGCCCGGCCCATCGTGTTGCGGGGCGAACGGGCGCCCGAACGCTCCCTCGCACCCTACTTCGGCGAGGACATCCGCAAACAGCTCGAGCAGCGCTACGGCGCGAAGGCCATCTACGAGGCGGGTCTCACTGTCCAGACCACGCTCGACGCCACGCTCCAGACCGCGGCCAACGCGGCCCTCGACAAGGGGCTCCGCGCACTGGACAAGCGCCGCGGCGTCTACCGTCGCCCCACGCGGAATCTCATAACCGAGGGACTCACGCTCGAGACCGTGTCCTTTGATCGCTGGAAGGCCCCGTTCCGCGAGGGAGACGTCGTGCCAGCCGTCGTGCTGGACCTCCCGGCTTCTGGCAAGGAGGCGGGACTGGCCCGCATCCGGATTGGCGCCACCCAGCTCTCCCTGACCAAGGGCAGCTTTGCCTGGACGCGGAAGACCTCGGCCGCCCAACTGTTGACCGTGGGAGACCTCATCGAGGTGCGGCTCGACAAGCTGGCCTCCGGCGTGCCGTCCGGCGTCACCCTGGACCAGCCACCGGTCGTCGAAGGGGCGCTCCTCGCCATCGACAATCGCACCGGACAGATTCGGGCCATGGTGGGTGGCTTCAGCTTCGCGCGCAGCAAGTTCAATCGCGCCACGCAGGCCCATCGCCAGATGGGGTCGGCGTTCAAGCCCATTCTCTACACCGCGGCCATTGACCACGGTTTCACGCCGGTCTCGACCTTCGTGGACGAACCCATTTCGCTGCCGGCCGGCCCCAACCAGCCGCCGTACCAGCCACTGAACTACGACCGGAAATATGAGGGGACCATCACGCTGCGGCGGGCGCTGGAAGATTCACGCAACATCCCGGCGGTGAAGGCGCTGGTCGAGACCGGCCCTGACACCGTGGTGGACTACGCCAGGCGGTTCGGATTTCCAGAAGCGCTACGCCCCTACCTCTCACTGGCCCTCGGTTCGGCCGAGGCCACGCTCGAAGAGGTGACCAGCGCCTATTCCGCCTTTCCGAATCAGGGCGTGCGGATGGCGCCCTACGCGGTCATCAGCATCACGGACCGCGAGGGCAACGTGCTCGAGGAGCATCGACCGGAACCCCGGGAGGCCATTCGCGCGGACACCGCGTTCGTGATGACCCATCTGCTCCGAGGGGTCGTGCAACGAGGTACGGCCTATGCCGCGGCGGCCCTGGGCTGGCCACTGGCGGGCAAGACCGGCACGATGGACGAGTACACCGATGCCTGGTTCGTGGGCTTCGACCCGAACATCACCGTCGGAGTCTGGGTCGGGCACGACGAGAAGAAGCCGCTTGGCCGGAACGAAACCGGCGCGCAGGCTGCCCTGCCCATCTGGATCGAGTTCATGAAGGCCTACATCGGCACGCAGGCCGGCACAGCCGCGCCACGCTTTGACGCGCCAGGCAACATCGTCTTCACCAGACTCCCGAGTGGCCTGGTGGAGGCCTTCATTGCCGGAACCGAACCGGCCGACCTGCCGCATGTGCCAGCGGGCACTCCGGACGAACTGCCGAAGCCGGCGCCCAGGTCACACTGAGCGGGTCAGACGCGGCGCACGCCCACCGCCGAGAAACACCACACCCAGGCGAGTCGTATTACAGCCAGTCCTGCGTTCCGCGGTTCTCCCACGTCCCTACATTTTTGAAGGAGTGTCACCCATGTTGCGTCGCACGCTTGCCACGATTGCCGCGATAACCCTGACGTCCACGTTCCTCGCTGCGCAGAACCCGGCCGGGTGGAAGGTTCGCGCGGACAAGAGCACCAGCGCCTCGGACCCTGACGCCGCTGGCGACATCAAATTCATGGCGATGGGGGCCAGCCTGCATGCCGTGAATCCGAAAGCCGCTGTCTACTGGAATCCCGCGAACACGGGGTCGGGCACCTTCACGGTCAAGGGCACCTTCAAGTTGCTGAAGCCGAGCAGCCACGCGAACTACTACGGTCTGGCATTCGGCGGGAAGGCTCTGGAGGGCGCAGACCAGACCTATCTCTATTTCGTGGTGGCCCAGAACGGCACCTGGCTGATCAAGCAGCGCGCAGGGGACGCCGCGACCAAGGACGTCGCACCCAAGACGCCCAGCGATGCCGTAGCCAAGCCTGGTCCTGACGGAACGTCAGTCAACGCGCTGGAAGTACGGGTGGGCGCGGAGAAGGTGGACTTCGTGGTGAACGGGACGGTGGTGCACTCGCTGCCGAAGTCGGCGCTGCCCTCGCCGGCCGACGGTATCGCGGCCATCCGCGTCAACCACCAGCTTGAGGTCGCGATTGACGGCTTTGCCGTCACCCGGTAAATCGCTCGCCTGATGTCGGGACGCGGCGTGCCGTCGCGTCCCGATACGTCTGTCGCCGGCTAGGCGTCGTCTTCGTCCGCTGACGCCACGCCCAGGGTACCCGACGCCTTCTTCATCAGGTAGGTCTTGATGAAGCCATCCAGGTCACCGTCCATCACACGCGTGATGTCGCCCACCTCCATCTTCGTGCGGTGGTCCTTGATCATCTGATAGGGCTGCATCACGTAACTCCGGATCTGACTGCCGAAGGCGATGTCGCGCTTCTCGCCGCCAATCTGATCCAGCTTCGCCTGCTGCTCCTTCAGCTTCATGTCGTAGAGTCGTGCACGCAGCACCTTCATGGCCGACGCGCGATTCTTGATCTGCGACCGCTCGTTCTGACACGACACCACCAGACCGGTCGGCAGGTGCGTGATGCGGACGGCCGAGTCCGTGACGTTCACGTGCTGGCCCCCCGCGCCACTGGACCGGTACGTATCGATGCGCAGGTCCTTCTCGTCAATCTGCACATCGACATCCTCCGGCAACTCCGGCCAGACGAACACCGAGGCAAACGAGGTATGGCGCCGGGCCGCCTGGTCGAATGGGGAAATGCGCACGAGCCGGTGCACGCCGGCCTCGGCCGACATCAGCCCGAACACGTATTCGCCCTGCAGCAGGAACGTGACGCTCTTGAGCCCGGCTTCGTCGCCCGACTGGTAGTCGATAATCTCGCGCTTGAAGCCGCGCCGCTCGGACCACTTCAGGTACATCCGGAGCAGCATCTCCGCCCAGTCCTGCGACTCGGTGCCCCCGGCGCCCGGGTGAATGGTCACGATGGCGTTGGCCCGGTCGTAGTCGCCGGACATGATCTTCTTGGTCTCGGCGGCTTCGACTTCGGTCTCCAGGTCGTTGAGGCCACGCTCGAAGTCGTCCGTGACCACTTCACCGGCATCCGCCCACTCGACCAGCACGCTCAGATCGTCGAGACGCTGGGCCAGGGAGGCGCGCACCTTGTTCTCGTCTTCGATCTGCCGCTGGCGCTGCATGACACGCTGCGCCGAGGCCTGATCCTTCCAGAAATCGGGCGAGGCCACCTTGGCCTCGATTTCGGCTACTTCCTCTGGCGTATGAGCTTGCTCAAAGGAACCTCCGCAGTTCCCCCGCGCGTTTTGCGAGATTGTCGAACCGCCGCTTGAGTTCGTCGATGCTTGCCGCCACGTGCTGTCTTCCCTTCTGGGTCGTGAAAATATGCTGCCGGGTCGCCGAACGCGCTATCGCCCTTCCGCGCGCGCTGGCAGCAGCCCCATCGCCATCGTCAAGGCAACCGCCGCCCACGCCACCGCGTCACCGAACCTGGCATAGACGGTCCGGGCCTTCAGGTACCGCGCCTGGCCCACGACCGCCGTCCGTTCAAAGATACCCGACGCCACCACGACCCGCCCATACGGATCGACGATGCCGCTGATGCCGGTGTTGGCCGCCCGCACCAGATAGCGTCCCTGCTCGATGGCACGCATCGAGGCCATGGCGAAGTGCTGGTACGGTGCCGAGGAGTTGCCGTACCACGCATCGTTGGTGATGGTCGTGAGCAGTTCGCTCCCCTGCTGGACGGCATCACGGACCAGCCCTGGATAGACGACCTCGTAACAGATCGCGGTGCTGATCCGGTGCCCCCCGACGGGCAGCAGCACGGTCGCTGCGCCTGGCGCGAACTCGGCCAGGCTGTCGACCAGGGGTGACACGAAGAAGAGCCACGACTTCAGCGGGATGAACTCGCCAAAGGGCACCAGGTGCATCTTGCGATAGACGGCTCTGGTGGAGCCGTCCTCGCCAAGCATGAAGGCGGAGTTGAAGAGCCTCGGCACGCGGCCCCGTTCAATCTGGTCGCTGCCGAAGAGCAACGGCACGCCCAGGTCGCGCGCGACCGCCCGGACCGCGTCCGCGCCGACCGCATCCTCTTCAAACATGAACGGCGTCGACGACTCGGGCCAGAGCACCAGCTGCGCTCAGCGGCCGACGGCCTCGCGGGTCAATGCCAGATG
>JAKFYA010000427.1 GCA_021731095.1 Acidobacteriota bacterium
GCATCAATGTGGGCCATGATGCCGATGTTGCGCGTCAGGTTGAGCGGTGTCTGGCGAGGCATTTATCTAAAGACCTGTGTGCGTAGATGAAACGTGAGCGTTACCAGCGGTAGTGCGCGAACGCCTTGTTCGCTTCCGCCATACGATGCGTGTCTTCGCGCTTCTTGACCGCGCCACCACGGAGGTTGGACGCGTCAAGCAGCTCATTCGCGAGCTTCTCCTGCATCGTCTTGCCGTCGCCGCGCGACCGGGCGTAGCCCACCAGCCAGCGAATGCTGAGCGACATGCGGCGGTTGGGGTTCACCTCGACCGGCACCTGGTAGTTCGAACCGCCAACGCGGCGCGACTTGACCTCGAGACTGGGCTTCACGTTGTCGAGCGCCTTCTTGAACACCTTGAGCGGGTCGTCGCCGCTCCGCTCCTTGATGATGTCGAAGCTCTGATACAGGATGCGCTCGGCCGTGCTGCGCTTCCCGTCATACATCACGGTGTTGATGAACTTGCTCACCAGCGTGCTGCCGTAGATCGGATCAGCGGCCAGTTCCCGTTTGGCGATTACGCGTCTGCGCGGCATGTCTCAGTTCCTCGGAAAGCGCTTACTGCTTCGGGCGCTTGGCGCCGTACTTCGAACGACCCTGCTTGCGGCCCTGCACGCCCACGGCGTCGAGGGTGCCGCGCACTACGTGGTAGCGCACGCCCGGCAGGTCCTTCACACGACCACCGCGGATCAGCACCAGCGAGTGCTCCTGGAGGTTGTGTCCGACACCCGGGATGTAGGTCGTCACTTCAATCTTGTTGGTAAGGCGCACACGCGCGACCTTCCGGAGCGCCGAGTTCGGCTTCTTCGGGGTCTGGGTGAAGACGCGGACGCAAACGCCACGCTTCTGCGGGCTCACCTGGAGCGCCGGACTCTTGGTCTTCGTGACAATCTTCTTACGGCCGTCACGCACGAGCTGACTGATAGTCGGCATGTGTCCTCATCGGGCGCAAAGCACCACGGCTGCGCCCGCGACGTACTCGAAATCCACAACAGTCTTTCGACCGCTGCGCCTCTCAGGCCTGAAGGCTTTCACCGGATGGCGATGCCTGGCACCTGAAAGAAACTGACCCTATCTGGATTAATCACAAGTGGACGCAACAGCAGCGCTGCCGGTCCGGCTTCCGGAGGAAGTGAGTCCCTTAGGTTCCGGCTCACTTCAATGCGGTTGGGGCTAGATAGGGTGTCCTAGCCCCAAGAGAACCTGGGAAATGTATCACGAACATCTTTCAGATCGCAACCATGCAACTGCGAGATCTGAAAAAGAGATGGATGCCGTGACCGCAGGCGCGCTCTGGAATGGCCAAAAACCAGTCCGAACGTCTGCCGGCGCTGCCTCAGGACGGCGCCGTCTGTGCAGTCTAGCGCGTCGGGGCCGGTTTTGGCGCAGGAATGTTCACGGCCACTGAATCTGCACGGGTTGGGGACGCGGGCCCCAGGGCCGGCTTCTGCCAGGTCACGGAGGAACCCTTGAGCTGGTCGGCCGTCACAGCGCCGCTCAGAGTCAGGGTCAGGGTCTGCCTGGTACCGGGCCCAAGGCTGGGAACACGCCAGATGGCCATGTCGACGCCCCCGGCCTGAGCCGCTTTCTGGACACCCTTATATCCAAGACCCGTTCCAGCCGTAGCCACCAGACCACCAGAGAGGGGAAGAGTGACGGTCAGGTCCTGCGCGACCAGACCCTTTCCGGCCTCGCCATCATTGGCGAGGGAGAGGGTCACCACCGTCGCGCCCCCTGTGGCAACCAGCCCTGTCAACGACGCGCTGACCGGGACGCGAAGACCCAGGTCGACAAAGAGATACTGGTAGATCTCCCGGAGCGTGGACTCACCCAGGCGATCGCGGCTGAAAAGTCCCATCTGGTTTCCGGGGTAGTGCTGGTCATGGTTGTAAATCACGTCCGCAAACAGGGTGAAGTCCAAGGCCTTTCCAAACTCACCCCCCAGCACGCGTCGGGGATTGCCCAACCCGGCTCCGTGGCACTGATGGCAGCCCACCGACGCCATGACGTAAGGGCCGCGTGGCGCTGGCGCTGGAAGCGGGGTCTTCCATGGGCCTGGCTGGGCCACCTTCGGCAGCGAGGCGAACCACGCGGTCAGGTCGGCCAGCTGCTGCTCTGACACACTCTTCTCGGGGTATCTCGGCATCCAGCCCCAGGGCTGCCGGACGGCCCGCCGGAACTGATCGAGTGACAGGCCGCGACCGGCCAGATCCGGCCCGAATCCCCCCTCGCCATTGGCGCCGTGGCAGTTGATACACCAGAGCGTGCCGGCGGCCTGGTTCGGCCCTGCCCCGCTCGGACGTCGCTGCCAGTTCTCCTTGCCGGCGGCTGCGCTGCCGGTCTGCGCCAGAACCGGCCCCTGACCCAGCGCCACCACGGCGGCCAGCACACCTGCGCGCCACACACGATTCATGACCGTCTCCACCTCAGACCTGCTGCCAGCCCACCGTCGGTCCGCAGCATGGCCCAGTCCGGGATTGTAATGTCGCCCGTACGACAGGACCGTCGCAGGTTGGACCGTGCGCGGTGTGCGGCTATAGTGGGCCACCAATGCTGACGCCCAAAGTCCTGCTCCTGCTCGCCCTGCTCGTGGTCACCGTGGGATACCTGGCGACGTGGTACGCGGCCGTGAGACGGCGCCCGGCTGCTGCCCGGCCGGCCGAGATGGTGCCCGCTCACCCCTGGCTCCACCCTGCGGTCGGCTTCCTCACCAACTTCTTTGACACGCTGGGCATCAGCTCGTTTGCCACCACCACCTCGGCCTACCGCCTCTGGAAGCTCGTGCCCGATGCGCTCATTCCAGGCACGCTGAACGTGGGACATACCCTGCCCACGGTGGCGCAGGCCCTGATCTACATCACCATCGTGCAGGTCGACTTCCGCACGCTCCTGCTCCTGATCGCCTCCTCCGTCATCGGTTCCTGGATTGGCGCGGGCGTGGTGGTGCGCCTGCCCAGACGACCTATCCAGCTCGGCATGGGCGTGGCGCTGGCCGCGGCCGGCGTGCTGATGACCATGAGCGCCGCGAAGCTGATGCCCGGCGGGGGCGAGGCGCTCGCCCTGACCGGCACGAAGCTCATCGTGGCGTGCGGGATCAACTTCGTGCTCGGCGCGTTGATGACCCTGGGCATCGGGCTGTACGCCCCGTGCATGATCATGGTCAGCCTCCTCGGCATGAACCCGACCGCCGCCTTCCCGATCATGATGGGCTCGTGCGCGTTTCTCATGCCCACTGCCAGCGCGCGCTTCACACGCCTCGGGCGCTACGACCTGAAGGCCGCGCTGGGCCTGGCGCTGGGCGGCGTGCCCGCCGTGCTCATTGCCGCCTACATCGTGCAGTCGCTGCCGCTTGACTGGGCGCGGTGGCTGGTCGTGGTCGTCGTGCTCTACACGGCCGCCACCCTGTTGCGCGCGGGACGGGACCAGGCCGCAGCCACGCCGTAGGCTGACACCCGCCAGGTCCCCGTCCCAGGAGAATCATCCATGGTTCACACCCCACGAACCTCATCCCCGGCCACTCCCGACGCCCGCCCCCTCGGCGCCGTTGAGTGGACCATCTGTGCCATCGCCGCCATCGGCTTCGCCTTCGACATCTACGAGATTCTCATGGCGCCGCTCATCGTGCGGCCGGCGCTGATGGAGCTGACCGGCGCGACACCGGGCTCGCCAGTGTTTCAGATGTGGGTGGGACGCCTGTTCTATATTCCCGCCTTCGCCGGCGGCATCTTCGGCCTCATCGGCGGTTATCTCACCGATCGGCTCGGCCGACGCCGCGTGCTGACCTACAGCATCCTCATCTATGCGGTCGGCGCCTTCGCGTCGGGTTTTGTCACATCGATCGAGCAGCTCCTCGTCATGCGCTGCATCGTCTTCGTCGGCGTGTGTGTGGAGTTCGTGGCCGCGGTGGCCTGGTTGGCCGAACTGTTTCCCAATCCGGCGCAGCGCGAGAAAGTGCTGGGCTACACGCAGGCGTTCTCGTCGCTGGGCGGCATCCTGGTGGCCACCATCAACGGGTACTGCGTGGCGCATGCGGCCACGTTTCCCGCTGTGTCCGCCCTTGGCCTGGACATTGTCGACCCGCATGCCGCGTGGCGCTATACGGTGATGTCCGGTTTCATTCCCGCGATCCCACTGATCGTGATCCGCCCGTTTCTGCCAGAGTCGCCCGTCTGGCAGCAGAAGCGCGCGGCAGGCACGCTCCGGCGCCCCAGCCTGGCCGCGATCTTCGCGCCGGCCCTGCTGAAGACCACGCTCATTACCACGCTGATGTATGCGATGGTCTACGGCGCCGCCTTCGGTGCCATTCAGCAGATTCCACAGATGGTGCCGGGCCTGCCCGAGGTGCGCGAGGCGGTGCAGGGACTGAAGCCTCCGGCGGCTGCCAGGATTACCCAGGAGATCGCAGCCAGTGTCACCTCGATGCAGGAACTGGGCGGACTGGCCGGCCGGGTGCTCATGGCTGTGGCGGCGCTCTACATCGTGAGTCGCCGGAAGCTGGTGCGCCTGTTCCAGGTGCCAGGCCTGGTCGTCCTGCCGCTGGCCTTTGCCTGGGCCGCCACCTCAAGCCTGTCGGCCTTGAAACCGATGGCCTTCCTGGCCGGCCTGCTGACCACGGGCCAGATGAGCTTCTGGGGAAATTACCTGCCGCGTGCCTATCCGATGTACCTGCGCGGCACCGGCGAGAGCTTCGCCGCCAATATCGGTGGCCGGCTGATCGGAACGTCGTTCGCGTGGGTTGCCGCCACGCTGGCCGTCACCAGTGACAGGGCCTACGCACCGACCAAGGTCGCACTCGTGGCGGCGGGGATTGGGTTCTCGGTGTATCTGGTCGGTCTGGTCGCCTCGTTCTGGCTCCCGGAGCCGCCTGCCGAAGCCCTGCCAGACTGACCGCCTCCGCGCAGCGGCGTCAGTGACTCAGGACGTGGACGATGACGTTCATCGCAATCGCGTATCCGTCGGGCGAGAACTGACGGAAGTACTCGGGGTCTTCCCCTTCACGTTCCCACGAGTCGGCGATGTCGGTGTTGTGCGACATCAGCACCATGATGCGGCCATGCGCATCCTTGATGGCCCTGAAGTGCACGTCCATGCTGTCCGCGCCGCGCTCTGAGGTGGTGCGCCCCCCGGTCTGGCGCCAGAACTGGATATTGGTCACCTGAGGTGCCCTGGCCACCTCGGCAAATGCCTTGTAGATGGGATCCCCTGGCAGCAGGTCTTCAATCGGAAACTCGGATGGCGGGAACACCTTGCTGATTTCCCGGGCCCACTGGGCCCACGCCTCGGTACCCCAGAAGTCATCCACCCACAGGAAGCCCCCCTTCAGGAAGTACTCCCGTAACCGGGCGGCCTCCTGCTGGCTGAAGCCCAGGGTTCCGACGTCGGACGCCACCATGAACGGGCACCCGAACAGCGCCTCGTCGAGGGGCCGGACCACGTAATTGGTTGGCTTGCGGACCCCCTCGAACGCCACACGGGTTCGTGTGAGCTCAGAGGTGCGGATCATGAGATTGGTCTCGGCGCCCGGATAGTCCGTCCGCCAGCCGATGCCCATGGGCTCGTACCGGACGCTGTTGAACATGAGCCGGCAGACCACGAGGCCTGAGGTGGTGATCCCGTCGGCGGGGGCCAGACGCGGCGGATAGCCCCCTTCACCGAAGAAGCGGCGCTGGGCCTGGACGGCGGAAACCGCCAGAGAAAACGCTACGAGGAGGGCAAAAGCCGCCCGGCGCATGGCACAGCGTACAACAGAAAGGTATTCTGTAGGCCGGTGTCCAGCCCCTTCTCCGACTTCATCGCGGCCGTGCGCGGCGTTCTGCGGCCCCCCATCGAGCCCGCGCTTGCCGATGCCGGCCGCGAGGGCGAGCTGGTTGTGGGCCGCGCACGCGTCAGCCTGACGCTGCTGTTCATGCTGGGTCCCATCGCCACGCTGGTTCGTCACCCGGAAGAATCACCAGCCTGGATTGCGCTCGGGATTGCCTCGGTCTTCGTGGCCGCAGGCCTCGGCACCGTGCAACTGGCGCACAAGAAGCACCCGCCGCGCTGGCTGGGCGTGGCCACGAGCCTTCTCGATGTCACGCTCGTCACCATTCTCCACGCACTGATCTTCAGTGCCGGGTTTGCGCCGATGGCGTTGTCCAGCCGGGTCACGTTTTCCCTCTACATCTTCGTCATCGTCGCCAGCGGCCTGCGCTACGACGGGCGCCTGTCGGTCTTTACGGGCCTGCTCGCGATCGCGCAGTGGCTGGGGGTCATCACCTGGGCGCGCGTAACCGGGCTGGCTGGCGCCGCTGCGTCGGATGGTCGGTTCTATGGCGACGCGACACTGTTCGGGCAGCTGGAAGAGATGGTCGTGCTGCTCGTCGCCACGGCGTTTGCCCTGATTCTGGTGGAACGCGCGGGCGTGCTTCGTCTCTCGTCCATTCGCGATGGCCTGACCGGCCTGCTCAACCGCGCCTACTTCGAGGAACGGCTCTCGCTTGAGATCGAGCGGATGTCCAGACACCGACGGCCACTGGCGCTGGCGCTGCTCGACATCGATCGCTTCAAGCCCGTCAACGACAGCTTCGGCCATCCGGCTGGCGACACCGTGCTCAGGGAAATTGCCGCCCGCATCAGGAGTCACGTGCGACGGACGGACCTGGTTGCACGGGTCGGCGGCGACGAGTTTGCGATCGTGCTGCCGGAGACCTCTATCGAGGATGCGGCCGCGAAGGTGGAAGAGATCCGCCAGGCGCTCCAGGCGCAGACCATCGACGTCGGCGGCCAGCCGGTGCTGACCACCTGCTCGGCCGGGGTCGCCTCGGCCGGGCTGGACGGACTGACGGCCGAGGTCCTGTTTGCGGTGGCCGACGCCCGGCTGTTCGAAGCCAAGCGCGAAGGACGCGACCGTGTGGTCTGGTCAAGCCAGATGGGCAGCGCGGCAACGGTGCCGCCCCCGCCGCTCCACAGCTAGGCGCCCCGTCAATCCTGGGCGTCATACGACGCCACCAGCCGGCGCAGGCTGTTGAGGCTGCGCAGGGTCGCGGGTACTCCCAGCGCGCGCTCAATCGTCGCACCCGACAGCCGCGACTGGCTCTGTTTCACGCGGCACAGCCAGTAGACCTGCGGCCCATGCACGTGGAAGTCGTCGATGTCGGTCCGCAGCGCCATCACCCGCGACACCGCTGCGGCAGCAGGGACCTCGTGCAGAAACGCCACGTTCATGGCGGCGGCCCCGACAGCGGTCGCCTCCGGAAACGCCTGGTGCGCCGTCACCACTGCCAGTTCCTCGCGAGACCGGAGGAACGTCGCCACGTCATAGCCCAACGCCTCCCGCAACATCACCTCGATGCGCCGCTCGATGACACGGCGCCGGCGCAGGTTCACCTGCAGCCGCACGTTGCCGCTGGCAATGAAGGTGGACACATCCACGAACCCGGCCGCACCGAAATGGCGGCGCAGGTCGGCCATCGTGACCGTGTGGCCGCCCACGTTGATGGCCCGAAGCAGGGCGACGGCGTTGGCCATGCGGGCTAGGCGGCCGTGACCTGGCGGGGGCTGACCAGTGCCGCAATCACCAGGTCTCCACTGACATTGACTGCGGTGCGACACATGTCGAGCAACCGGTCCACACCCAGGATCAGGCCCAGGCCATCCGCCGGAACGCCCACCGACTGCGCGACAATCAGCACCATCGGCAACGACCCGCCTGGCACGCCGGCCGTTCCAATGCCCGCCACCACCGACATCACCATCACGCGCACCTGATCCATGACCGTCAGGTCCAGTCCATAGACCTGGGCCAGGAACAGCACGGTCACGCCTTCGAACAGCGCCGTGCCATTCTGATTCGCCGTGGCACCGATCGTCAGCGTGAACCGCGCGATGTCGGGTGGCAGTGCCAGGCGAGCGGTGGCGGCATCCAGCGAGAGCGGCAACGTCGCATTCGAGGACGCTGTCGAGAACGCGTAGAGCAGCACATCCCGGCTGCCCCGGAAGAACGAGAGGGGCGACCGGTGGGCCAGCAGCCGCAGGCACGCGGCATACACCCCGAACTGCTGCAGGCACAGCCCCGCGACCACGGTCACCACATACAGCAGCAGGGAACCGAACACGGAGGGACCGGATGTGTAGGCCGTGCCGAACACCAGCGCGAACACGGCCACAGGCGAGGCGCGCATGACCACGTGCACAATGCGCATGCAGGCTGCGAACACCTGCTCGCACGCCTGGACGATGACTCCGCCCTCATCGCCCTGCCGATGTCCTGCACTGAGGGCCAGTCCGAAGATCAGCGCAAACACCATCAGCGGCAGCATTTCGCCATCAAGCGCCCGCACGGCGGAAGCCAGGGGGTTTCTTGGCACGAGCTCCACCAGCGTCTGGCTGAACGAGGTGGCCCCGCGCGCGGACTGGGCAATCTGCTGCACCTGGTCGGCTGGTACCGTGTCGCGCAGGACAACACCGTGGCCCGGTGCAATCAGATTGACCAGCGCCACGCCAATCACGACCGACGAGGTACTGAGGAGCAGCGTGAACCCGAGCGTGCGCAGGGCCACGCTCCGCAGCTCACGCGCCGCACCCAGTTCGTGGACGCCCAGAATGAGGGCCGACACCACCATCGGCACCACCACCATGAGCACGGCACGCAGGAAGAGCTGCCCTGCCGGACGGAACAGATGCGTGTTGATCGGGTCGACCCAGCCCCCGGCCACGCCACCATGGCACCACGTGCCCAGCAGGGCCCCGAGGGCCAGCGCGATGAAGAGGCGGGTGTGCAGCTTCACGGACGGCTCGGGCGACTGCCAGGCAGGGACAGGTGGGTCAGGGGTGGGTAATGCGAATGATGAACGACATCTGACTGGCCAGGGACCCGCGATCGCGGACCTCCACGCAGTGGATGCCGGCCGAGCGGGTGGAGACCAGATGGGCGTTCAGCGCCGGTGCCGCGGTGACGCGCTCCGTCACGGCGCACCCTTCGCCGGCGGGCGTTCCGATACCCAGTTCCAAGGTGTTCGACAAGGGCGCAAACCGGGTCGTGGACAGGTTGGTCAGCGTCACCCGCACCGAGCCACTCTGCGTCACGGTGAAGGAGTAGAACCCGCTCCCTCTGGGGTCGAGCGCGCCTGCATAGAACTCGGTCGACTCCGTCGACGTGGCGGTGGCCGTGGTGGGCGTGGTGCTGTTGCTGCCACACCCGGCCAGCAGCAGGGCTGTCGCCAGCGCGGCACCACCACAGGACCACAGGGATGCGGACACGCGCTTACGGGTAGACAATGCGCACCTCAAACCCGACGCCACCCTCGGACAGCGTCCCCAGGTCATAGACACCTGCGCAGTAGGCCCCTGCGTCAACCGGCACCGTGAGCGTCGCCGCTCCACCAGTCGCGCGGGTGACAACGCTCAGCGTGCATCCGATATTGTTCACTCCGGGAATGCCGAGGCCGAGCCCGAGAGCCACACCCGGAGGGTTGGTCCCGGCCAGCGTGACACTGACGGTCCCGGCTTGTGATGCGGTAAAGAACCTGAAGGAACCCCCATTCGGTTGCACGGACGAGGAGAGCGTGCTGGTGCCTCCGCCCGTCGTGGTCGTGGGGGCTGTGGTTGTGGTGCTGTCATCGCCGCAGGCGGCCGAGCACAGGGCAAGCAGGCAGGCCGTTCCGAGCCACGGACTGCGGTTCAAGGGAAACACCATCGCTCCCCCATCTTAGACGGGGCCGGCGGTCGCCACCTAGAGCAACCTGTGAAAAGATCATGGCATCGCGACACGCCCCCCCGCTGTCACGTAGGATGAAGCAACTATGAAGGTTCTCGTCGCCGCTGCCCTGCTGCTGTCTTTGTCCGGTGCCGGATGTGGCTCCAGCTCCACGTCCCCGTCGACCGTTACGACGACCCAGACACCGGCCGCGCCCACCCAGACCGAGACGTTCTCGGGCACCCTGGCGGTGGGAGCCACGCGATTCTACTCGTTCAGCGTGGCGCAATACGGCACCGTGAACCTGACCCTCACGGCCCTGACCGGCGACACCGACCCGACGACCGCCTCTGTGACCCTGGGCCTGGGACGCCCGGCCGGGACGGGTTGCTCGCTCGGCCTCAGCGTGACGGCGTTTCCGACCACCATCGAGACTCCGCACACCACGAATGTGCTGGACGCCGGCGTCTATTGCGCGCAGGTCACCGACAGCGGCGCGCTGACAGCGCCTGCCACGTTCAGCGTGGCCATCGCACACCCCTGATCGGGACGCACGAGCCGTGGTGGGCGTAGAATCGCCCCGCCATGTTCCTTGCCGTTCTTTCCGCCGTCCTGGTCACGACAGCCGCCGTCGGCCACCGCATGGAGGCCCTGCCGTTCGGGCCTGCCTTTCTGCTACTGACCGCCGGCCTCGTGAGCGCCGTGGTCGCGTTCGCCTGGCAGGCCTGGCGCCTCTGGCAAGCCCTGACCCGACGCCGGCCGGGCCATCCCATGACCCTCGCCCTGAGCCTGGTCCTGACCGGCACTATCCTCGTCATTCCTGCCGGCGTGGTTGGCAGGGCCAGGCTCGGAAGCGCCGGCCTGCCGGCCATCCACGACATCTCCACCGACACCGCAGACCCTCCGGTCTTCATCGACGTGCTGCCACTGCGCGCCGGCGCACCCAACAGCGCCGTGTATGGCGGTGCCCTCATCGCCGCCGAGCAGCAGCGGGCCTATCCGGGCGTGCGCCCGCTCTGGCTGAAGACACCTCCCGATGCCGCCTTTGATGGCGCCATGCAGGCAGTGGCGGACATGGGATGGGACATTGCCGGCTCCAACCGGGCGCAAGGTCGGATCGAGGCGACGGCCACCACCTTCTGGTTCGGCTTCAGGGACGACGTCGTGATTCGCCTCAGACCTGATGCCGCGGGAACACGGGTGGACGTGCGCTCGGTGTCGCGTGTCGGCACCGGCGACGTGGGCGCCAATGCGACCCGTATCCGCCAGTTCCTGGCACGCCTGGGCAGCGGCTAGCGCAGCCCCTTACAGCGCGCCGGTGCTGTTCCCGAAGCGTTCGACGCGGGCGCCCAGGGCGTCGAGCAGCGTGAGGTGGAGGTTGGCCAGCGGCGTCCCTGCAGGAACGCGACGATGGTGCCCTCCTGTCAGCGGGGCCGGACCGGCCACCAGCACCGGCAGGTTGTCATGGCGGTGCAGATTGCTGTCGCTCATGCCCGCGCCAGCCAGGACGAGCGTGTCGTCCAGCAGCGACCGGTCCGACTCGACCGCCGACTGCAGCCGTTCCAGCAGGTACGCCACCAGGGTCAGATGATGCCGGTTGATGCGCGCCAGCTTGCGCAGGCGCTCCGGGTCGTTCTGGTGGTGAGAGACCTCATGGTGCGCCTCGGCGATGCCCAGTTCAGGATAGGTGCGGGTGCTGGCTTCGCGCCCGGTCATCAGGGTGCACACGCGGGTGAAGTTCGCCTGCAACGCCAGCACGATGAGATCGACCATCAGTTGACCATGCTCGAGGAATGAGGCCGGTGTTCCTGCCAGGGCACCGGCGTCGGGCACCTCGGTGGCTCCCCGCCGCTCGGCTGCCCGCACGCGCCGCTCGACGCTGCGGATGCTCTCGGCATATTCGTCGAGCCGGGCGCGATCAGCGGCGCCCACGACGCGTCGTACGCGCCCGAGGCTTTCGCGAACGGAATCCAGCAGACTCCTGTCGTCCGAGAGGGCGCGGCGGCGCACCTCTGGCGAAGCCGTCGCGTTGTCACCGTACAAACGCTCAAAGACCGCGGAGGGCGACGACTCCATCGGCAAGGGTCCCGTTGGCGACGCCCAGCAGATGGTGTGCTGATACGCGCAACTGTACTGGACGTCGCACGCGCCCACGATGTCTGCCGGCTCGAGCGCCAGTTCCAGCGAGGCCACCTGCGTGTCGTCACCGAGGTGCCGGGCCGCAATCTGGTCCATCGAGATGCCAGCACGAGGCGACGTGCCTCTGGCGCCAGAGGGTGATGTGGCCGTGAGGAACTTGGTCGCCGCGCCGGCGTGGTAGGCCGGCACCACCGGCAATCCGAGCGTGCTGAGGCCAGTTAGCAGACGCAATCTGGACGCGAAGGGTGCGAGTCCGGCCAGCGTGAGGGGCAGGGCGACGCCCGTCCCTTCGGTGGCGGGCGTCCAGTCCTCCATCACCATCCCGTTCGGCAGATAGACCGTGACCAGCCGTCGCGCAGCCGGCTGCAGCGGCCGCGGCTGCGCCGAGGCCATGGCCTCCAGCCAGGGCAGCGCGACGGCGGCTCCGGCGCCGCGAAGGACCGTGCGTCGCGCGAGGCTCCGCATTACTTCTGCGCAGGCTCTCCGGTGGTCTGCTTCGACTTGTACTGCTCCACTTCGTCTTTCTTGGTCT
>JAKFYA010000057.1 GCA_021731095.1 Acidobacteriota bacterium
ACTCGCCGCCGTACGAGTTCCGGAAGTAGCGTTCGATGGCTGTCATCGCACTCTGGCAGGTGGTGGCCGGATTCGGCTGGCTGCTGGCAGTCGAGGGGCGGCCAGTAGCCAGGCCTGGTCCGAGTGACCAGGGCAGGTCCGGATTGTTCGCCGCGTACTGCTGAATGAGCGCCTTGGCCGAGATGCGGCCCTGACCCGTATCGCCATTCCAGTCCAGCGGCGCCCACACCTGTTTGTCGCTGGCGCGCTGCGCCCACAGGACGTAGCCGCCCACGCAGTCTCCATTCGCGTAGTGGAACGGGGGCTTCCATTCGATGCGCAGGAACTCGACGCCATACAGCTTCTGGTAGTACCGCTCGGTCGCCGTGACGGCACTCTGGCACACCACGGAGTAGTCCGAGGCCCCGGCCTGCGGGCGGGTGACGGTGCCGCCGGCGGTCGGCGTGTTCCGCACCACGGGGGGCTGCGTCCGGACGGTCGGCGTGCCGGCTGGCGGACGCGTGGACGGCACCTGAGTCGTGACGCGCGTGCTTCTGGCCTGGGCGACGGCTGTCTGAATCTGACGGGTCACCGTGGGATGCGTCCAGATGCCCTTATGGGCGTCGGTGCCGAAGAAGTCGATGGCCCGCTGCAGGACATTCCCGGCGGAGCCGGAGACCTCGATGTTGGTGGCACCACTCAGGTTGTGGGACGCACGCGACACCGGGTCGTCCACGTCATAGATGTTGGTCCAGGTGTCGACCTGTGGCGGCTTGACGCCGGACACCTCGACGCGAAGCGTGTTCAGGACGTTGGACCCCAGCGGTGAGCCAAGGGTGATCCACTGGGCCACGTGCAGTTCGTCCGGGTTCAACGGGCGGACCTGATTGCCCGCGAGGGCCAGCTCACGCGACGAGCCACCCCCGCTGCCGCCTGCCAGCGCCATCGACGTGGCCACCGTGCCCCACGAGTGGGAGATGATCACGATGGGGCGGCCAGGATTCTCGGCGGCGGCGGCCTTGATCTGGCGTTGCACCTCCAGCGCCCAGTCGCCCGCATAGTAGCCGGCATCCGTGTTCGAGGTCTTCTCGTGCGCCTCGTTGCGGAAGGTGATCTCCCGGACCTGACCGATCTTCCATGCCTGCTGGAAGCCGTTCGACCACCCGTCGTCCCGGTTGCCGCCTCCCATGCCGTGGACCACAAGCACCAGCGGCTCGGCGCTCTGGCTGGTGCCGTATGAGAAGAGGGAACCCTGCGCGGTGGAACTGCGTGGTGCGGTGAGCACCAGGGCCATGCCACATGCCAGAAGGACAGCGACCTCACGGCCTCGCCATCGGCATGCGGTGCTGTGGGTCTGTTCGTGTGCGCGCATGATGTCAGTCCTTTCCTGTGCTCACCCCAACTGACGCGTGGTCGAGAGATGTGAGCGGAGAACAACGGGCACCCAGGTCCAGCCGCAGGCCAGGACGGTCGCGATGAGCGGCCCCTTGATTCGCCTCACGTCGAAGTCGAAGCTGATGGCCTCGCGGGGCACGAGCGACGGTGGTCCCGCCACCCACTCGCGGTAGGCCGAGCGTTCGAAGAGGACGATGCCCTGGAAGCGGCTCGCCGACATCTCTCCCGCGCCCTGGCGAAGGCTCGTGCGTTCTTCCAGCACGCGCACCTCCCGGTGGGCGGCCACAAACGACAGGGTGGCGCGATAGCGTTCAGTCGCATGGCAGCGTGCGAAGAACTGATGCCACGTGGCATCGGCAATCCGCCACTCCGCAGTCAGGGTGTGATCGGCGTTGGCGCCATACGTGAACGGCTGGTCCGGATCATTCAGCGCGAGCAGGCGGGACCGGAGCGTGTCGGCATCGCAGTGTCCCGCCAGTGGACCCTCAGGTCGGATCGCGGTCCAGCGACTGAAGGTGCCCAGCCACATGGCCACGGGTACGGCCAACCCCAGCGCCACACCGAAGAGGCCGACGAGCAGACCGACAAGGGCGCCTGTGTCCATACGTCACCGCCCGGTGTACCGGAACGTATCCCCAATCTGCTGGAAGACTGGCAGATAGGTGTCAAACAGCCCCTCAGGCGCGAAATAACTGAGGATGATGAAGTACTGCGGATAGCCGAGCACCACGGACATGTGGCGCACGGCGACCATGCCGCGGTCGGCCTGCACCGAGTAGGTTGCGCGAATCGCCACCGCACGCTGCTGGCCGTTGGTTCGCACGTCGGGCGCCTCGACTCTGGCGTACGTCTTGGCCGCCAGTCCCTTCGCCACCAGTTGCGCAACGTCCTCCAGCGCAAAGCCCGGGACCGTGGCCTGCGGCGCCACCTCGAGCTCAACGGTGGCCTGATAGGCGTCTGTGCCCTTCTGGCCTTCGAAGATGATGGTGCCGCTCTGCGTCTTCCTCGCGGTCCACGTGGCCGGGATCTCGCCTGCAAACGGAGCATTGTCGAGGGTGTAGGGCATCACCGCGGTCTCGCCGCGCCAGGGGGGCGCTGGAGGCGTGGCCACCGGAACCGGTTCGGGCGATGGCGGCAGGACCCGGAGTTGGGCCTTCAGGCGGTCGAAGTCCGGGGAGGAGGTGCGCAGTGGCCGATCCGGCAGGAGCGGCACATAGTCGTTCACCGCGTTCAGGCGATCGAGCGAAAACGGATGGGTGCGTGTCATCAGGTCCCACGACTTGCGGGACGAGGGTGCCATGGCCTCGAACTTCTGGAACAGGGACGCCAGCGCTCGCGGGTCGTATCCGGCGTCGTAGGCGATGTGAATGCCGAGCCTGTCGGCCTGCGCCTCCTGCTCGCGACTGAACGAGAGTTCCCCGAGCGGATTGCCGATGGCCGTCAGGGCGGCGAGGAACTTCGAGAATCCGCTGTTCGAGGCTTGCAGTCGGGCCAGTGACTGCTGGTTCTGCGTGGCCTTGGTGACGGCCTTGCCCGAGTGGTGGGCGATGGTGTGTCCCATCTCGTGGGCCAGCACGCCGATCAGCTCGGCTTCAGAGCTGACAGTGTCGAGCAGCCCGCGGTAGACGAAGATGAACCCCGGCGTTGTCTGGGCGTTGACCGTGGGGCTGTCGAGCACGCTCAACTGGAACTGTGGCGGGAACCCCTTGGCGACCGGAACCAGGCGATCACACAGGCTCTGGACATACCAGGCAATCCACGGGTCCGGGATGGGGGGAATGCCACTGGCGGCCAGTTGACGCGAGAACTCGAGTCCCCATTGTCGCTCCTGCTGGGCCGTCGCGGCGTTTGCGGCGCCACCCGCCGGGTTCTCCGCAATCTCGTAGCGCTCGGCAAAGAGTGCCTGATTGGTGCGGAGTGCGCGATCACCCTCGGCACGTTGCGCGGGTGACAGGTTCATCTTCAGGTACCGCATCCACATGCGGGTCGCTTCCCGGTAGTTCTGCATCTCCTCGTAGGCCGCCGCCACGCCGGCCATGGCCCGGAGATGCGTCGGGTCCTGTTTGTAGATCCGCGCGAAGCGCTTCATGGCGTCATCGGGCTTGTGAAGCCGGATGTACGTGTCCGCCGTGACGAGTTGGTACTCGAGGTTCTTCTCGTCTTTCTTCTCGGCCTGACGGAAGGCCTGTTCGGCCTCCTTGTACGCGCCCTGCTGGAAGAAGACCAGGCCTCGTTCGTAGGCGATGGCTGCCTCCGCCTGTTCTTTTTGTTCCTTCTGCTCTTTGGTCTGCGCGCCGACCGGGCCCGACATGAGGGCCAGCAGGACGGCGGCGACAACGACGAGCCGCCGCGGGGACGTGGGATGGAGTGTCACGACTACGCCCTCCCGACTAAGGGCCTGGCGGTCCCGCCCGCACGTGGAGACACAGGGCCACGGCGAGTCGCTGAGGAAGCCCAGGCTGTCGCCTGTGCAGGCAGCAAGTCCCGGACCAGCCGCTATGGGGCGGCTGGTCGTCGGTCTGACTCAGGGGAGTGTCCCGGCGACGCCCGGATGGGGAGTTTGTCGGCGGGCCGGGAACTAGTCCGCGCGCAGGCGGGTGGCCGTACGGTCGGCCTCGCGCCAGACGCGCAGGAGGTTGCCGCCCCACAACCTGGCAATGTCGGGCTCCGAGTAGCCGCGCCGGACCAGCTCGAGCGTCACACTGAACGTGTCGGCGGCACTGTCCCAGCCCTCGATGCCGCCACCGCCTTCAAAATCCGACGAGATGCCGACGTGGTCGATGCCGATGCGGCGCGCGATGTAGTCAATGTGGTCGACCAGATCCGTGACCCCGGGGCGAGCCGGAACAGACAGCGGCGGCGTGCCCGCGGCTTCCAGCGGACAGGAGCCTGGTGGCAGCGCGGCGAGGATCTCTCGCAGGGGAGGACGCCCCGAATTCGTGCCGACCTTCAGGAACCCCGCATAGGCCACCACCTGAACGACGCCTCCAGAGCGCCCGATGGCCAGCAGTTGCTCGTCGTCAAGGTTCCGACTGTGATTCGCCAGGGCGCGCGCGGCTGAGTGGGAAGCGATGACCGGAGCCTGTGAGAAGGCGACCGACTGGAGCATGGCGGCCTTCGAGATGTGGGACACATCAACCATCATGCCGAGCCGGTTCATCTCGGTCACGACCGCCCGGCCCAGCGCGCTGAGGCCGCCGTTCGGGGCGTCGTGTGTGGCCTCGCCTGTATGTGAGTCGGCCAGCTGGTTGTGCCCGTTGTGGGTCAGGGACATGTACCGCCCGCCCCTGGCGTAGAAGTCCCGCACACGCGAGACGTCCGTACCCAGAGGGTAGCCATTCTCCACGCCGATGATGGCGACGGTCCGTCCTGTGCGCGCGATGCGGTCGACCTGAGCAGGTGTGAGCGCCAGCCCCATGCGGTTCGGGGCCAGGTGCTCGATCTGGCGGTGCAGGGCGTCGAAGCGCGCGAGGGCCTGCGCGTGCGCGGCAGGGTAGGCGTCTGCCGAGACCGGACCCTGGGGGACGTGGACGATGAAGAACCCGGCATCCAGTCCGCCGGCCCGCATCTTCGGCAGATTGACCTGCGTGATCAGGCGCTGCGTGTAATTGCACGTCTGCGTGAGGAGGGCCGGCTCCGTGTCGATGTGGGAGTCGAGCGTGAGGACGCGTCGGTGAATGGCTCTGGCCCGAGCGGTCAGGGCGGCATCGTCGGCCTGGGCCATCAGCAGCGTCGGCACGGCCAGCGCAGCAGTCATCGTGAGGCAGCGTCTGAGAAGCATGACCAGAGCCCAGCAACAAGCGCGCCGGGTGAGGTTGTGCTCCCGGCGCCAGGACGCTCAGAGAGAGGCGGCGTACGCCGATTGGAGCCTGAACAAACCTGTCGTTCTGTAGCCAGGCGGCCGCCACGCCTGTCGGTGGCGCTACATCGTGGGGGGAGTCCGTTGTCCCAGGGTCAGGGGAGGCGTGGCTGGTGCCCTCGGCCCGGCAGGGGCAGCTAGCACCACCGCCAGCGCGCGTCACATGGGTGAGTCGAGGACTAGCTCACGCCCGCCGAACGAGCCTGGAAGCTCCACCAGGTCTCCGGCCGCTTGGCGTCTGGCTTGGGGACCGGATTGTATGGGCCGCCACCGTGCTTCTGCAGCTTCGACACCCGCGCGGCCCACGCCTTGTCCAGGGAGGCGGCGTCGAGGACGCGATTCAGGGTCACCGGATACACGGTGCCACTCAGGCGGATGCGGGCGGACGCGTTCGCCTTCACCTCACCGCACCAGAACTTCTTCTGGCCCACCGAGCAGCTGATGAAGAGGTCGCCCTCCGGCGTGGCCATGCAGTTCAGGTTCATGGCCCTGGGGCCGAGACCCGTCCAGACCTGCAACTGGCACAGTGGGACGTCGTTGGCAAACGCCCAGTCTGTGACCGGCTCGTCGTGCGAACTGCCCAGCAGGACCAGGCCAGGCGTGCGGTCGCACGGGCAGATCGTGGTCCAGCCACCGAGGCCGACCACCAGCAGGGCGAGAAGCGTGAACAGGGCGATCCGCAGCGTCTTGCGGCGGGGCTTCGAGACCGTGGTGGGGGTGGTCATGGGGTCCCATTCTGGATCGCCCCGGCGGAGAAGGGAAGGTCGCGAAATGGACCAGAGCGGCGGTACACTGGCACGTATGCGAATGACCTCACTTCTTGCCCTTGGCGCCTCTGTGGCGCTGTCGGTGACTGTCGGTGCCCAGACGCCGTCCGGTGACTGGCCCCTGCACAACCTGGATGCCCAGAGCAGCCGCTTTTCTCCCCTGACCCAGATCACGCCTGCCAATGCAGGCAAGCTGGCGGTGAAGTGGCAGCTCGACCTGCCCAAGCCGTTCGCGGCCGGCTCGGCCACCCCCATTGTGGTGGGCGGCATCATGTACATCAGCTCCGGCGCGTCGCTCATTGCCATTGACGGCGCCACCGGCAAGATTCTCTGGACCAAGGCGGCGGCCGAAGAGTTCCCCGGCGGTGGTCGTGGCCCCGCCTCGGGCGACGGCCACGTGTTTATCGCGGGCCGTTCGTCCATCGCGGCGTTCGACCTGGAGACCGGCAAGCCGTTCGAGGCGTTCGGCAAGAAGGGCGTGCTGAACCCGGCTCGCGTTGCGCTCGATTTCAAGGACCCTGGCAAGTACGCGCCGGAGGTGAACCCGGAGACGCTGGGCTACTTCATGGCGGCCGCACCGTCCTATGCCAAGGGCACGCTGTTCGTGCCGCTGGCGTCTTCCGAAGGGATGGTGCAGGGCGGCCTGCTCGTGGCCATCGATGGTGCGACCGGCAAGGTGAAGTGGGCCTTCCGCACTATCCCGCAGGGCCCTGCCGATGACGGTTGGGAGCTGACCAAGGACACCTGGAGTGGCCCGGACCGCCTCGGCGGCGGCGTGTGGAGCCCGCCCACCATCGACGAGGCGCTCGGCGTCGTGTATGCCAATGTGTCGAACCCGACGCCGAACTACGACGGGTCCAGCCGCAAGGGCGCGAACCTGTTCACCAACTCGATCGTCGCGCTCGACATCAATACCGGCAAGCTGAAGTGGCACTTCCAGGCGCTGCACCACGACGTGTGGGACTGGGACCTGGTGACCGGCCCCACGCTGTTCGAGACGAAGGTCAATGGGCAGGTCGTGAAGGGCGTCGCCTCGTTGGCGAAGACCTGTTATGTTTACGCGCTCAACCGCGAGACGGGCAAGCCGATCTTCCCGATTGTCGAGATGGCCGTGCCGACCAAGAGCGACGTGCCTGGCGAGGAGATTTACCCGACCCAGCCCATTCCCTTCAACAACCGCTTTGTGCCGCAGACGCCGTTCTGCGCCACCTTCCCGCCGAACATCACGGACCCGAAGCTGATTGCCATGTCGCGCCCCATCTTCACGCCGCCCTCGAGCAAAGAGCCGCTCCTGATTGCGCCAGGCGCCGTGGGTGGTCCGAATCGGGGCTCGTCGTCGTACAGCCCCAAGACCGGCCTGCTCTACATCACCGGGAAGAACAACGCGATGATTCTGCAGGCCAAGCCGCAGACCGAGAAGATTCCGTCGGGCCTCAACAGCCCGGGCCACTTCAAGAGTTTCATCGAGTGGAAGATGTCCACCGACAACGCCACCCAGAACATTGCCGCCTACAACCCGGCCACGGGTGAGCTGGCGTGGGTCACCGAGTTCCCGGGCACGACCAACGGTGGCAACCTGGTCACGGCCGGTGACGTGGTGTTCGAGGCCATCGGCCGCAACATGTATGCCGTGGATGCGACCAACGGGAAGAAGCTGGCCGAGGTGAACATCAAGATTGCCAACTTCGCCACGCCCATCGCCTACATGGGGGGCGGCAAGCAGCTAGTGGCCATTGCCTCGGGCGCCACGATCGTGGCCCTCGGCGTGGACTAGAGCCCTCGCTGTCGCCCGTGAGGGGCGGCACCGACCTCAAGACGCTCAACGGGCGGCGGCTCCTGCGGGAGACGTCGCCCGTTGTCGTTTAGACTGCCTTCATGTGCGGTCGCGCCTATCACACCTATTCGAACGACGAACTGGCCTTCCGGTACCTGAACCGTCGGCCGCCGCGGGAGGTGCCGGTCGGACCGAACTACAACCTGGCGCCGACCCAGCGGGTCCCGGTCGTGCTGATGCAGGACGGCGAGCGCGAAGTGGTGATGGCCCGATGGGGACTGGTGCCAGGCTGGGCCCGGTCCGTGGAGGATGCCGATCGCTACTCCCTGATCAACGCCAGGGGCGAGGAGATCACGGAGAAGCGCAGTTACGCGAAAGCCTTCCGCGAGCGCCGTTGCATTGTGCCGCTGTCAGGCTTCTACGAATGGCACAAGCCTGAGAAGGGACCCAAGCACCCGTTTGCCATTGGGGCCGCCGACGGTGGCATCCTGTCCGTGGCGGCCGTCTGGTCGCCCTGGAAGCCCTCACCGGACGCAGATCCCGTTCCCTCGGTCTCGATTGTGACCACGAAGGCCAACGCCCTGATGGCGCCGATTCACGATCGCATGCCGGTTATTCTCGCGGACGCCGATCTCGAGACCTGGCTTGACCCGGAGGAGCAGGACCCGGCGCGCATCCTGCCGTTCATCAGGCCATGTCCGCCCGGGTGGCTGACGGCGCACGAAGTGTCCCGTGCCGTGAACGCCGTGGCGAACAATCGTCCGGACCTGCTCGAGGCGGTGTAGCCGCCGATCCTACCGGGGCCGCATCTGGGCCACCCACTGCAGGGACGCCGGCGACACGGGCGCTCCGACAAAGTCCTCGGCCTCGTGGTGCACCTCGAAACCCGCATGACGGGCGAGGGCATGCAGTTCGTCGAGGTCGTACATGCGCAGGGCGTTGTGGAGCCGCTCTTCGCGGCCATCGGCCCGCTGCCACACCCGCACCACGTGATGCACGCGGGCGGAGGCGTCCCACCATTCCTCCTGCCACGAGCGGAGCGGTTCTCCGGTGACCGGATGACGGTCGAGGCGGACAGCACCGCGCTTCAGCGGGCCCACCGTCCCGACGGACGGATCTGGCAGGAAGCAGTCCAGTGCCAGCAGGCCGTCATCCCGCAAGGCGCCACGAATGGCTGCGAGCGTCAGGGACAGGGCGTCTGGTCCCGGAAGGTGGTGCAGGGCATTGAAGGGCCAGAGCACCAGCCGGTTGCGGCCGGACACCGTGGAAAAGTCACCGAGGTGCCACGAGATGCGCGACTGAACATCGGCAGCCTCCCCTCGGACCTTGGCCGCCAGGTCCTCCAGCATGTGGGCACTGCTGTCGAGGCCGTGCACGGTCACGCCGGCCCGCGCCATGGGGAGGAGAATGCGACCGTTGCCACAGCCCAGCTCGACGACCGGCCCTGGCCACCGTCGGGCCAGGTCGGTGTAGAACACGATGTCGTCGCTCAGGTGTCCGTATTCGAGGTCGTACAGATACGGATCGCGGTAGGGATGGTCCGTCACATTTCCGGGCGTGGCTTCGGCGCAGATTCGGCTCCGGGCGGTTCCACGAAGGGTGCCACCGGAATGCGCTGGTAGCGCACCTCGAGAATCTCCAGCTCGACGGTGGTGCCCGGTGCGCGGAGCGTGACCGTGTCTCCGGGGCCAGCTTTGGTCAGGGTACGGGCCAGGGGTGACATCCAGCTGATGAAGTGCCCGTCCAGGTCCACCTCATCAAGTCCCACGATGGCGACCTCGCGCTCGTCACCGGCCGGCGTGGCATAGCGCACCGTGGCCCCGAAGAAGACATGTGTGGCCGAGCGGCCTGCGCGTGGCGCCTCAGGGTCGACCACCTCGGCGGCGTCGATGCGCTTGGTGAGAAACCGGATGCGCCGATCGATCTCGCGGAGCCGTCGCTTGCCGTACTGATAATCGGCGTTCTCGCTGCGGTCGCCGTTTCCGGCGGCCCAGGCGACCACCTGCGTGACGGCCGGGCGCTCCTTGTTCAGGAGGAAGCGCCGTTCGTCGCGCAGCCGCTGCAGACCGGACGGGGTGATGTAGTTCTTCACACCGACCAGCGGCGCATGCGCCGCCTCTTCTGCCGCCGTGTCCTGCTCGTCGTCGTCGACGTCCGTTTCTTTGGTGAAGGCCTTGCTCATGTCGCCTCCACCATTGAAGCACGACATCCCGGATTCAGAAGCGGAACAACCGGTTCACCTTGACGATGAACGATCGGTTCAGGAGACTCGGAAAGCCGGTGCCCGTCGTGTCGCGCGTGTCGTTGTAGACCACGAACAGCTCGCTGCCCGGGCGGTACTCCCAGCGCATGCGGACGTTGGTGGCAAAGCTGCGTGTACCCGAGTTCCACTGGAGCAGGGCGCTGACGAAGCGGTAGGACGACATGGAATAGGTGACGCGGGCGCCTACCAGGTTGGTCGTGAAGGCGCCCTGGGTCAGGTCCACCCGGTTCAGTGAAGCCGACGGCTCCACGAAGAACTGGGGCAGCAACTGGACACGCGCGCCACTCACGGTCAGTGTGGTGCGCGTGCCGTTGTAGAACGTGCCGGTGTCCACGGCCACCTTGCCCGACACCCGGCGCTGCTGGCCGAAACTGTAGCCGGCGTTCAGGGCCTGGAAGTCGTAGCCACCGACGGGGAGGGTGACCCCGGGGCCAATGCGGAAGGGGGCCGGCAGAAACTCGTAGCTGTTGGTGTAGAGCAGGGTGAGCTTGTCGCTGTTCTGGAAATCCAGATTGAACTCGCCGGTCGCAGCGCGCGACTCCAGACGGCCCGCCGTGTTCTCGATGAAGCTGGCCGTGCCGATGAGGTACGACTTGCGCACGACCTTGTTCTTCTTCGTCCGCGGGCTGAAGCGGCCCAGCGCGTAGTTCTTGCGCATGTTCGGTCGGCGCAGGAATCCCATCTCCGGATTGAAGTTGGCGCCAATCTTCAGGTGCTCGAGTTGCAGGCCATACCGGTCGGCCGCGTACTCGAGCTGGCCGCGATAGCTGGTGTCGCCCGTCGTGCGGCCTTGGGTGTCTGTGGTCGCCCAGTAGCTGTTGATGTTGAGATTGGTGAAGAAGCCCAGTGTGGCATCCACACCATAGGTGCCGTTGGCACCGGTGGACCGCGTGGCGATCGAGCGGTGCGAGGCCAGCAGGCCGATGGAACTCTTCCGCAGGATGTCTCGCTTCACGCGGATGATGGAGAAGTTGGTCGGCACGGCGCGCGTGGTCGGTTCGTCATCTGTGCGGATATCCAGCGCGCCAATACTGAAGCGTCCAATCCGTCCGGTGACGCGGCCGCCGCCCTGCACGGGCACCTGCTGACCTGCGTTGATGCCGATGCTGCGGCTGTAGAACAGCACCGGCGCATCCCCGGCGGCGCCCTGTGCGCCAGACACCGTGCCGCCAAACGAGAACGTGCCGGAGTTTTCCAGGAAGAACTCGCGCTTCTCGGGGAAGAACAGGCTGAACCGCGTGAGGTTCACCTGCTGCTCGTCCACTTCGACCTGCGCGAAGTCCGTGTTGTAGGTGAAGTCCGACGACAGGCTCGGCGTGATGGCGTACTTCACGTCCAGGCCCACATCCGCTGACGCGTCATTCGAGCGCGGGGGCGACGAGGCCCGGTCCGTGACCACATTGGCAATGGCATAGGGCTTCACTTCGAGGTTGAGCCCGGGTGCCGGGGGCTCGAGCCCCACCAGATCGCCAAAGCGTGACACCAGCAGGAAGGCCGCACTGCCGCGCTGCGGTTCCGAGGGCGTGATGACCGACACTTCGTTCTTCCAGCGGTTGATGCGTTGGAGCATCAGCCCCCAGTCCTGCGGACCCGTCCCCGGATAGCGGAGGGTCTTGAACGGGATGGCCATCTCGATGGTCCAGCCCCCCTCAAAACGCCCCGGCTTGAAGCGCCAGATGCCGTTCCAGTCGAGGTTCACCTGCGACTCGTTGGAGACCTGGCCTTCACTGAAGCCGCCGATCGGATTGACGGAGAAGTAGTAGGCGCTTCGGCGGTCGTGGAAGGTGTCGATGGCCAGCGTCATCAGCTCGCCGTTCGCCAGGGTGATGGCGTCCCGCCTCATGTCATTGGTGATCATCCGTTCCGGATGGTTCTCCCACACGCGGATCGAGAAGTAGACGGTGTCATCGTCATAAAAGACCCAGAGGTCCGTGTCCTGCGAGGCCGGAGCGCCGGGCTTCGGGTCGAGCTGGGTGAAGCCGTTTGCCGGGGGGGTCTCGGCGTACACCGCCTCGTCCAGGCGGCCGTCAATCTGGAGGGCCTTGGCGATACGCACCGAGCGGATAGTGGCGCGCCCTTTGGCGTCACGCGTGACCGTGGGCGCGGGGCCGGGCGACTGGCCAGCCGTTGACGGGGGCGCGGCGGTGACGGACGCGACAGGCGACTGGGCCCCGACCGGCACCGAGAGCCAGCACAGCACCAGAGGAACAACGCTTCTGCGAACCAGTGAACGCAT